>CAZMRM010000111.1:3559-10501 GCA_964568515.1 uncultured Chitinophaga sp.
TCCGCCGGAAGATTGTCGATTGCCCCCGCGACACCAGGCAAATAAAAAGGCAGGAACAGATATTAAACTGGGTGATAAGATCAATATCAAAGCCATTTTTGGAGGAACCATTACTAAACCCACTATTAAAACCGACCTGCTTGGCGGAGATAAAAGTGGAAAGGAACAAGTAAAAGAGGTGATCACCAAAGGTGTGGATATGGCAAAAGATAAAGCCAAGGAAAAGGCCAGGGAAGAAGCAGAAAAAATAATGAAGGATGCGCAGGAACAAGCCGATCGTATTAAAGCAGAAGCTAAGAACCTTGCAGATAAAACAAGGGAAGAAGGATATGCTGCTGTAGATAAAACGGTAGAGAATGCTAAAAATCCGATTGCGAAAGCTGCCGCAAAAGCTGCTGCTCCAGCAGCCAAAAATGAAGTAGATAAAAAAGTTCAAAAAATATTGGATGAAGCGAATAAAAAAGCAGATGATGTTTTAATAAAAGCAAAAGCCGAGTCAGATAAGAAATTACAGTAAGTTTTCGTTTGCCTAATTATGAAGTTGAAAAGATTCAGCATATTGTTTATAGCTCTTTTGTGTTTTACTATTTTAAGTAGAGCTCAGGATGAAGAAAAACCTTGCCAGGAAATTGATGATAAAAAAGCATTGAAGGCCTATCAGCAAGGTATTGATAAAAAGTATAAAAAGGAAGAGCGCCTCACTTTTTTAAAGCAGGCTATGGATATGGAGCCGGATTATGTGGATGCGAACTTTGCCTATGCACAGGAACGCATCCGTACATTGATCTATGAAGATAAACCTTTCAAGCCTGTTCAACCTTATCTTGAAAAAGTGGTTGAAATATGTCCTAAGTACCATTCAGACCCCTACTACTTTTTAGGATTCATTGCTTATGAAGAATCCAAATGGGAGGATGCTGTAAAGTATTTAAAGCAATTTCAGAATTTCAAAAGCGATGATGATAAAAAGTTCAGCAAGGATTATGAAGCTTATTTGTCACAAACCAAGCAAATGATTCGGTATGCCAAGCTGTATTCCGAAATTTTTACCCATCCTGTTCCCTTTGATCCTAATCCTGTAACCGGTATTTCTACAGAAAAGGATGAATACCTTCCAATGATTTCTGCTGATGATGATCAAATGCTATTTACACGTAAACAACCGTATGTAAATAAAGATTTAGGGTATACACCTGAAGATAATGAGATCGAAGTGTTTAGTTACAGTACAAGAAACGCCACAACCGGACAATTTGATAAAGGAAAGCGCATGCCCTACCCATTCAATAAAACAGGTGGAGAAGGTGGAGCGACCATGTCAATTGATAACAAGCATTTGTATTTTACTGTTTGTAAACAGGAAGGAGGAGCAATGGTAAACTGTGACATCTATTATTCGGATAAAATAAATGGTGAATGGACCGAAGCAAAGAAAGTGGAAGGTATCAATGATCCTGAAAGATGGGATTCCCAGCCAACTATCGCTTCGGATGGAAAAACACTTTATTTTGCCAGTGATCGAAAAGGAGGACGTGGTGGAGTAGATCTGTATGTAACGGTAAAAGATGCCGCAACCGGTCTCTGGAGCAAGCCCGAAAATCTTGGTCCTGTTATCAATACTCCCGGTGATGAGAAAACCCCATTTATCCATTCTGATTTTGAAACCATTTATTTTTCTTCCGACGGACAGCCGGGGGTTGGAGGTTTTGATATTTTCTTTTCAAGAAAAGACTCGTTAGGCAAATGGACCGAACCGAAAAATATTGGTGTACCCATCAATACAAAAGGTGATGACCTTGGATTTTTTGTAAGTACCGATGGACGTTTAGGCTATTTCGCATCCAATGAACCGGCACGTGTAAAAGGGAAATCAATGGGGAAATATGATATTTATTCGTTTGAACTGTATAAAGAAGCACGTCCTGAAGCCGTTGCCTTTTTTAAAGGACAAGTAGAAGATGTCAGTAAAGGACAAAACAAAGGCGGATTTAGTGTTGAAGTGACAGATGCTGTGACCAAAAAAGTAACGGAAGGAATGGTGGATTCGGCCACAGGAAATTATGCTGTTGTTGTAAATACCAAACAGAAGAACGACTTGATTCTTACCATCAAGAAAAAGGATTACGCGTTCAGCTCACGTCTTATTCCAAAGGATTCCATCAAAGGTGCTAAGCCGGTTACAATAAATATTGATGTGGATACTATTAAAGTGGGTAAAGCATATACGCTTAATAACATTTATTTCCAAACCAACTCGGCAAAACTGGATCCCCGTTCTCTTATTGTCATACAAGAGTTCGCGGAATTTTTAAAAGTAAATCCGAAAATAAAAATTGAAATATACGGACATACGGATAATGTGGGTAACCCTGCAAATAATATGGCTTTATCAACCGACCGTGCATTCAGTGTAAGAGAGAAACTATTGGAATTTGGTGTGGATGAAAAACGCCTGATCGCTTTTAAAGGGTTTGGCTCTACAAAACCCATAGCTGATAATAGTTCAGAAACAGGAAGAGCAAAAAACAGAAGAACAGAATTTGCAATTGTAGGTAAATAGATTGTTTTACCGTTTTTTCTGGGACCCTGTTAGAAAATTTGAATGACTACCGGAACACCGGTAGCCATTCAAATTTAAACCATTTACCTTCAACTGCACTTTATTCGTGTACAATAATTTTACCCAGCTGAATAGTATGATTATTTTGATAAACACGGATGTAATAAATGCCAGCCGGTAAATTTAAATTGAGTAGAGAGTAGGAGTTTGTATTTACTTGCTCTACTGCGTATAACACTCTTCCCATGATATCAATAAACTCAAAACGTTGAATACCTTCATTGCTTTCAATTATTGCTGAACCGTTTTTAGTAATTGGATTCGGATAGATCTTTATATTGTTGCTGTTTGCTTGCGATTGTTTAATAGAAGTCACAACCGAATCAACAATCGCAAAATTTACACGGTTCGATATTTCTGTGAACACATTATTTGTATAAACAGATATAAAATAATTGCCGGGTGTTTTAGGTAGGTTAGCTCCTGAAATAAATAATGAACCTGTTCCCTTGGATTCAGTTGTAAGGATGCTTACGGGAGTACTTGTTCCTGGTGTACTACCCGCTGGATAAATGATGAGCTTATCGTTTGTCGTACCGGGTGCATCTGTCCAGGATACAGAGATGGATTCTCCAAGTTTATAAACGGATTTGTCTAAAACTAAGCTGGTGATGGTGTCGGCCATTTGTTCTTCTACTACAAAATAAGAACGTTCTCCTGGTTCTGTGTAAGTATCTTTCACAAAATAACTTGCGAAATAATAGCCTTTGGTCAGATTACCAAATTTAATGGAACCGCTACTACCTGAAACATAATTCCAGTTCTTTGGATCAATACCATTTAAATTATCCCCTACACGATAAATACCTACCCAATCTTGAGCAAAAGCAGGTGCATGTGCATAGCTGACAGTGATGGAATCTCCCATCAGGTAGTTTGTTTTGTTTGTGGTCACAACAGGTATATTTCCGAAATAAACAGAGACTCTGTTCGTAAGTTCGATATATGTATCGTTAGAAAAGAAGGCTACATAGTATTGCCCTGATGGCATATTTTTAAAGTAAAGCGCTCCGTTTGAACCGCTTGTATAGCTGCGTTGAATAACTGTTCCCGCAGCGGGTATTGTACCTTCTTTAAAAATTCCGATCCAGTCTTTCGCTTGGCCCGGACCATTGGTATAAGTAATTTTTATAGAGTCTGTTAATTCAACCGCTTTTTTATCGGTTTCCAGCATCATAATACCTGAGACACTATTGTATACTCTGAAAGAATCAATTTCCGACCAGGGAGACCACTCCAGGTTTCTGTCTCTATAACGAACGCGTATATAGTGTTTACCATTAGGAATAGACCATTGATTTAACTCCACATTCAGTATGTCCTGACCTGCATTCAAATCCTTGGAAGAATCTGCTTTTACTTCATATCCGAATAAATTCTCATAATCCCTGTAAAAATCCTTTTCAAGTGTTGTAAAATTTTTGGATAAAGAAATCTGAAATTCAGTGGAGTTTAACAGCTCTCCTGTTGGAGAGTTAAATGCCGAACCGGAGATAGTATAGGGTAATTGAAGGGAATCACCAAAAGTATTCGTAAAGGAAGGTGTAAGCGGAGCAAGTTGGTTTTTGTAACGGTGAAACTGATCGATTAATTGATTGTTTTTGTATCCAAAAGTGCTTCCGATCGAGTAGGTTTCAACATCTACTTTTCCATTGGTCACATCCACGTCAACGATAGTATAGCACCAGTTGGGAATTGTTTTTTGAACCTCCTCCATATCCTGTTCTTGTGACATTTGCCAAAATTGATCAAAAGAGGCGCCACCTGAAATAACATTATATACAGCATTGTTTTTTAATTGTCCACGTGCATACAGATGATGATGTCCACCAACCTGCATCAAAAATTTAGGTGAAGAAGCTAAATAAGGAACAACCGTATTTCTAACCCATGATGAAATATCTCCGACATATTGCTCCGCCTGGTATGGCTTGTGTCCCAATGAAATAATCCACTGGACAGTAATATCTTCATTTGCTTCCTTCACTACTTTTTGAAGCCAGCTAAACTGATTACTTCCCGGATGTTCCGTACTCAAATTAAGAATTAACACATTTCCAACCTGGTATGCGTAGTAATTTTCTGTGCCTGAATAAATACCTTTATAGCTGAGGCTATCATAGTAAAAAAGCTGATTGTAAGCTGCTAATTTCAGGGAACCATTTGTTTCATTTTCACCTACTGCCGTTTGTATCGGAAGATAAGGTGAAAGGTATTTGGATTTGGAAAAATGAACCTTTTCATAATTAGCTAAGGAAGATTCTTTAACCTGATCACCCAGCATGAGGATACCGGAAATATTTTCCTGAATTGTACCTGCATATTTTTGTTCACAATTTCGTTTTGCTTTTACCATTAATGAATCATAACGCGGATGATTATCTACTTCATTGTCTCCCATAATTAAAAAACGGATATGCCCGTCGGCTGTAGCAGCATTCCCTGGTAAAGGAAGAGTTTTGAATGAATGAACTGCAGAATTAAAACTTCCAGAACTAACTTTATAATAGTAAAGTGTATTCGGGTTCAGGTTTGTTAATTTAACCGTGTGATAAAAATAATTGTTTGGAAATCCGGTGTCGGATAATATTTGTGTGCTTCCATTCATTATCGTTGTTAAAGCTCCTGGATTGCTTCCGTACTCAACGAGTGATTGCATCTCCGAACTTGTTTTCCATGTAATGTATATGGAGCTGGAGGTAGCCGATTGTAAATAAGGGTAAACCGTTTGTGATTTTAAAAAAAGAGGAGTCAATAAAGTGATGAAACTCAAAAGCGTAAAAAATTTTCTTTTCATGTGTGATCATTATTCATTAGGTGGTAAAAATACATATTATTTCTTGAGGTTTGGAAGGGACTAAAAACAATACTATAAACTTTTATCCGGTGTATACATTGAATGGATAGAAATGCGATTATTGATCAGGCTAAATAAAAAAGACCGCTGTAAAGAGCGGTCTTTTTTATACAATATGATTAAAAAATTATTGTTTTACCAAGCGTGAAATCGCTTTTTGTTCTTCATTTTGGATCTCAATAATATAAACTCCTTTCGCTAATGAACTGATGGCATAGTTTTCAGTAATCTGGTCTTTTCCTGAAAACTGGTCACTCAGCACGCTATTTCCCAGCATATCATATACAATTAAACGTGTTGACAGGTTTTTGTTTAAACCATACACAGAAATTTGTAATTGATCTGTTGCCGGATTAGGAACCAGTTGCATACCAACTGTGTTGGAAGAAGAAAGTTCATTAATACCAACGGTAGAAGTAATAGTGAAGTTGTTGTCATTCACATCGAAGAAAATGTTTCCTACGCTTTCAACTTTTACTCTGCATTTTGTTTTTGTAGTGGGTACCTGAGGTACGGTGATTGCCTGGGTTCCGTCATTTGGTGTGTTGGCAAGTACTGTTGTATAGGTGGCACCTTCATCAAGAGAAATTAAAATGTTAACATTGGCGCAGTTTATAGGTGATGCGTTCGTATTTTTTACATCCCAGGTTATCGTATGAGTACTTGCACCAGGCCAGGTGACGCTGGCTGCATTTGGATAAGTAACTGCAAAAGGACCGGCGCTGCCAGAAATGGTTACTGTAGTGGCTGCGTAGCATACTCCGCCACCTCCCATTTTATTATCACGCGCGGTTAATCTGAAATTAAGGGTTTGTGAATTAGAGGGCAGGTATTCTCCTTTTGTGGTTTTATAAGCACTAGGTCCGGCCAATACAATGCTTGGTAACGGGAATGTTCTGCTTGGAGAAGTTACCGGAGGATAAGAACGGAAAAAAGGTTTTGTACCGGCATCCCAATCTGCCTGAGAGCCACTGTCAAATTCTTCCCATGAGTATGTTAAGGAATCGTTATTGGCATCAGTTGCCGATCCCGTTAAGGTGAATGGGGTGGAAGCTGGAATATTGTAATTACTTGCACTGATTGTTACCGAAGGAGGGTTGTTAGTAGTGTTGGTAGCGGTAGGACAACTATTACCATTACCGGTATTGGAATAAGCCATCAGTTCATCAAAACTGATCGAATGAAAATAAGCGATACTGTTTTTTGCTAAATCGTTAGCAGAACAAATTCCCGCATATGCCATAATAGTAATACCACTTCCCGGTTCAACTCGTGTTGCCGAATTTCCGTTGCCGCTGCAAGAACCGGTAGAAGAAGCAAAAGTATGATTTCCACCAAACTGATGTCCCATCTCATGTGCCACATAATCCACATCATAAGGATCACCAACGGGTTTGGAACTTCCTGTTATACCACTGGCTTTCTGACTGCCACAAACACATCTGAGTTGTGCCAATCCACCGCC
>CAZMRM010000112.1:0-259 GCA_964568515.1 uncultured Chitinophaga sp.
TAACAGTAACCGGTATCACAACAGCTGCCGCTATCTGGGTAACTTCTGCCTTAGGTATGGCAATTGGTACTCACAATTATAAACTTGCCGGAACAGGAACGGCAATTACCATTATTGTTTTATTTTTGTTTGAATATCTGCAGGCCATTATTGATCGGATGCACAATGTTCGCAGGTATAAAATTGTATTCAGAAAAGAATATGGTCAGACACAGGACATAAAAGATCATGTCAGATCACTGGGGTTGAAATGTATACC
>CAZMRM010000112.1:269-3088 GCA_964568515.1 uncultured Chitinophaga sp.
CGACGAAATTCATTTTTCCTGTTCGATTTCAGGAAAAGTAGAAAAGATCGAAAAATTCAATACTTATTTATTGGCGGCAGAGCATATCAAATCGTTTGAATGTTAAGCCTGAGCAAATCAACATTCTACGCCAAAGTTTCGGTTTGCACTATCCTTTGTCATCTTGTTTTTACTCCAGCAAATGAAACCCTTCCTGTAACTCTCCTTTTCTAAAACGGTTTACCAATTCATGCGCTAATCGTGTTGGTTCCGGGATCCTGTATTTTCCAATGCATTCGTTTATAATTTCTAAACAATTTTGCATGTCCAGTATATGACCGGGTGATATGTATACAGGTGCTGTTTTGTACTTGCTTCGAAAAGCAAGGCCAATTTGTTCCTGTTTATCTATTATCGGACTGAAGCTTCCTGTCTCGATAGCCGGTTCTTCAAACTTGCCAAAAAGTATTTTTTTTGCACAGCCCATACTTGCTTGTCCTGTGAGCGTCCCAAAATGTGCGGCAATCCCCATTCGTCTGGGATGTGCAATGCCATGTCCGTCGACAACTAAGACATCCGGTTTTTTGGGAAATTGTTCCCATACTTTTACAAGCGCCGGCACCTCCCTGAATGCAAGGAATCCGGGAACATAGGGAAAATGCGTTTCATCCTTTACCAGGGAATAGGCAAGTGGTTGTAGCTGAGGAAATGATAAAAGAATGATTCCTGCGTAAATTGTTGTACTGTATAAGTTCAGTGAAATATCAGCTCCGGCAATGGTATTGATGTAAAATGCTTCTGGTGGAACCATCTCGGCAGGAATGTGTGGTCCGTAAAGCAATTTTTGATTTTCAAAAAACAACTTTTTTCTTAGTTCATTTTGTACCTGTGTTGCTTCGGTAATGGTTAATCCTTCGTATGAAATTGACATAATGATAAATTTGAAATAATCCGGATGGATGTTCCCATAATTATGCCTTAATGATAATTGGAAGAAGCATTGCAGAGTCTCTTTATCTCGTTGATCACGCGGTTGTCGGGAATGGTATTGGATAATTGGATGCCTTCCAGCCTGTTTTTGGATGCCATTTTTAAAACCTCAAATACAGATTGGCATTTTAATAATTCAAGGAATGCATCCTTAAATTTAAAATGATGAACAGGGGAGAAGGTATCTGTTTGAATGTTTTGTTGAAAGAGGGTTTTTAATTCTTCAAATTTTGAACAGGCGGTAAGCAGGCATACGGTGTTGAATGGTACAGGATAATTTGTTGACAGGTCCTTGTGTAATGCAGTGTAAAGAACAGGGGAAAGATCATAAATCGATTTAAGATCGGCCAGGGAAGCAATAATGTAAGCAAACGGACACTTCCAACTCTTGTGTAAGTTGTGTACGGTTAAAATATAACGTACTTTACACGACTTGCAAGTTAAAACGATACCTTCCAGTTCATCGATAGCATTTGTCTTTAATTTTATTTCTTCCTGGGGGATGCCTGTTTTAATCAATTGTTGTTTGAGAGTATACAAGGCAGTTTCGTTCTCGCCTATTAGCGGAGGGGCAATAATGAGCAGGATCGGTCGTATATAGTCTTTCAGTGTTTTTGATCCCTCCTCCAGCTGATTTCTTAAATGATAAGCTGTTTCGATAACACCTTTTATGTGACAATGATTAAATAATACGATGGTTGATTTTACTGATCCCTCTTTTTTTGATTTATTTGTACCGGAATTATAAAGGGTTTCTTGTTCATGAACAAATTGCCAATAATTGGAATCACAGTAAAAAGTACTTAATCCTTCATCGAAGGCGCCGGAAGAGGCAAATTGAGTCGATAGAATCATTTTGATGATAATTTAAGGTTGAACAAATGTATAAAAAAATCACACATAGTGTGTTTTTTATACAAACATTATTTGAAATGCTGCAGCACATAAAACAAGGAATTTTGTTTTATGGCTAAATTACATATTGGAAGAAAAATTAAAGATGTCTGGAAGGCCTCCAGACTGAAAGGAACTGAATTTGCTTCGGCAATCAATAAAGACAGGCAGGTGATATACGACATATTTCAAAGGGAAACTATTGATACAGGTCTTTTACAGAAAATAGGAAAAGTACTGGACCATGATTTTTTTAGCTACTATAGTGCAGCCGCTCCTTTAACTGCGAGTGAAGAAAAAGTAGCCTATGGATTGAAGGCGGAGATCCAAAAACTGGAGGATGAATTGCGTATCTGCAAAAAGCAGTTAACGGAAGTTGAAAAAAGATGTGAACTATTGGAAAAAGTAAATAAATTAACAGAAGAGAAGCTGGAAGGAAAAAAGAAACCAAAGAAAAAGTAACGTATGTGCGGTTAAACCCGGTAACAGAAATTAGTCTTCCTCTTTAGAAGAGCGTGTTTCTACGGATTTGTTTAATTTTAATCCATAAAGTATTTTTGTAACGCTGTCAGAGTTACTGGTACCATAATACCTTCTCTTTTTTTTTCTGGTAAAAGAACGGATAAATGTGTAAATCGTTTTTTTATTTTTACTATTCTTCATTGTCCAAAATCATTCTGTATTCTTTCCTGTATCTTAAACTTTTAAGGGCTTCTTTTTATTGTTTCATTTTTATGACACGGTTAAAGAAATTAAACATACCACAACCCGCTGTAAAAAGCGAAACTACTGCTTAATAAACCATCCCCATGATTTATTCAGGTCGTGGTATGTTATTTAGTATGAATTGCTTCTTATTGGTCAGCAATTTCATGATCACTCTCAGAAAGGAAGAACTTCCTTCTGTTGTTTCAGCATTTTCCCTAATGTTTATCCCTCCGGGAAAATGCTGGAAC
>CAZMRM010000112.1:3099-10408 GCA_964568515.1 uncultured Chitinophaga sp.
TAAAACATAATTGCATAACCACCTTAAAGGATTTTTCCTCATTCGGGATATCCTTTAACGGATAAGGCTTATCAGAGGAAGCCGGGAAATTTTTTTTATTGCTTCACAGTGTTTTACCTGTGAATTTTCGGGTGTTTTTCCTTGTTGCCTGGTTTAATTTTTTTACAATGCTGTAGAAACAAAAGAGGCACCGTTAAGTGCCTCTTTCAATGAAGGAAAGAAGATGGATCACTCTTCTTCAGTATTTTTCTTTGTTGATTTTTCTTTTATTTCACGGTTAGGATCCAGGCGCCCGATCACTTTTATTTCTGTTCTGCGATTCAATTGTCTCCCTTCCGGATTATCAGAGCCATCTTTATTTTGGTTCGGAGCAACAGGCACTGTTTCTCCATATCCTTTTGCAATCATGCGTTCTTTTTCAATTCCTTTTTCGATCAGATGAACCACCACACTTTCTGCTCTTTTCTGAGAAAGTTTCATGTTGTAATCATCTGCCCCTTTACTATCTGTATGAGATGCCAATTCGATGATCAGATCAGGGTTTTGAACCAGGATTTTTAAGATGGTGGTATCCAGTACCATTTTTGAAGACGGTGTTAATTTAGCACTGTTAAATTCGTATTCAAGATTAGGAATTATAAGTGCTTTTTCCGGTAATTTTTCAAGAACAAAATTTTTATTGACGCTATCGGAAGCAAGCATGTTTTTAGTGGAAATGTCAATAGCACTCGTCAAAAATCCATCCTTGCCTGCTTCAATGGAGTAAGTATATCCCGATCTTAAAGCCAGACGGTAATTACAATCTTTTATCTTAATTTCTTCCGAAAGGTATTTATCTTCTCCATCAACAATGTATACGCTGATCAGCGAATTTTCAATACAGTTTCCGGTTTCTTTATCGGTTATTTTACCGATGGTGGTGAATTCAATGAATTTGGTATACGTAAATTCATATAAATCATCGCAGCAGGTTTTATTGTAAAGCGAAGCTCCGCCACTTCTGTTGGATGCAAAAAAACCTCCGCTTCCTTTTGCATTTAGGGCAAAATCAAGATCATCCGCTGATGAGTTGATTTTTGGTCCAAGGTTTACCGGAATGCTCCATTTATTTACTTCGCCAACGGATTTATAAACATCCAGTCCTCCTATGTTTGCTTTTCCATCAGAGCTGAAGTATAAAGTTTTTGTTTTAGCATCATAATAGGGAGTTGTTTCTGTTCCAACGGAATTAATTTTGCTCCCTGCATTTTTAGGTTCTTTAAAAGCTTTTTTTCTGGCATCGTACTCCGAGTACCAGATATCCAATCCACCTCTTGTTCCCGGCCGGTCGGAAACAAAATACAGTACTTCCTGTTTTTTCTTTGATTCCAGTCCAATGGTTGGATGGGAGGAAGTATAATCCGGCACATTGATTTGCTTGTCCATCAACACGGGAGTGCTCCATTCTTCTCCTTTTTTCTCTGAAACATAAATCTGGCAGATAATTTTGTATTGCCAGTTTTTGGTACATTTTGTAAAATAGAAACGTGATTTATCCAATGAAAAAGTTCCATTACCGATATCAATATCTTTTGAATTAAAAGGTCCGTTCCACTCACCTTTGAACTTCCATTCACCGTTGGATTGTTTTTCAGCAGTGTAGAATTTACGTACCGGAGGAGTACCGGTTGTATCTTCTTTTGTTGAAGTAGGATCTGTATCCGCATCGTAAAATTTTGCTTTGGATTCACGAAGTGAACCAAATATCAGTTTATCATCGGTAAGGGGTATAGGCGAAAAATCAATGTGAGGATTGTTGACTTCAGGCATGGGAATAATCACTTCTTTTGGAACCGAATCATTGTAATGAAGTGCCAGGGTGCATCCTTCCGATTCGGTTTTGTATAGTTTTTTTAATTTATCATCACTGACACTGCTGGAAGCTTTTTTAAATTTTGCAAAGGTTTCGATCGCTTCTTTGTATTTACCATTTGCTTTTTGCATGGTTCCCAAATAATATATTGCCTGCGGAAATTTGCCGGAATTGTTTTTTACCACTTTTGTATAATATGTTTCTGCATTTACATAATCGCGTGTATGGCGATACAGTTCGGCAATATGATATTGATCCTTCGGATTCTCCGAAGCGATCTCGATCAGCTTTTTATAATAGGAGAGTGCCAGATAAAGATCGCCGGTTCGTTCGGCCTCCTGTGCTAAATTTCTTATTTTACGGGGTTTAACGTGCTCAATCTCTAATTCATTCTGAGCAATACTGAATCCTGAAATAGAAAGGAATAAAAAAACAATGAATGACCTTAACATGGAAAATAAGTTATTTAATACCTGTCACAAGGCAGGGTTTTAATTTTAGGTTTTAAACTGGCACCGGTGTATATCAGCGAAACTTCAAATGATCCCTTTCTATTTGTTCCACCTTTACTTAAATTGGAAATGTTCACATCATAGCTGAATCCAAGATCAAATTTGCCAAGTGTTAATCCGACAACAGGAATCACGGCATCTGCATTACGTACGGCACCGTTACGGTAATAGGCTCCTGCAAAGATGCTGGTGATGGTTTTATTGGCTAATTTATATTTAAAGTTGGCACCTGCTACAAGGTCGTTGGCCTTGGCTGTCCACATCCAGAGTAATTTTGGTTGAAGCGTTATTTTTTCGGTGGCTCTGTAATCCAGCTCTGCATGAACCACTTTTCTCATTCTCAGGCGTTCTTTGTATTCGTTAAAATAACTGTCTTTCGGACGGTTTAAATGGTTGACGGCAACACCAATTCTGGGAGTTGCTTTATTGAACGTTTTACTCCATTGAACACCCAGATCCAGATCGAACTGTGTTAAGTTTTGGTTAAGATTGTTTTCATTATTAGGAGCTGTTTTATCAAATTCTCCCTGATCGTAATCCCATTGTGAAGGAAATGTTTGTCCTGAAATTTTTGAACTTCTGAAAACAAGTCCGGGTTGGATACCTACCCGGAAATTATGACCGTTTTCTGTTGTATAACCATATGCACCGGAAAATAATATTTTTGTTGTCGTTACATTGAATGCAGTGAACTCATCCCTGGCAACCATGATTCCTCCATCAATTTCATGTGAATAATAATGAAAGGCTTTATCAAATGAAAGAATATAGGTGTTGAGCGGGTTGCCGTTTACTTGTCGCCATTGATTGCGGTAATTGGCCGTTATACGATATTCGCCGTCAAAATCTCCTATTTTGGCGGGGTTTAATAAATGATCGGAAGCAAAGAACTGCGATAAGTGGATATCCTGTGCAGTTAGTTGAGCGACGATGCAAAGCGTAAAAAGCGCACTGAAAATTTTTTTCATTACCACATTCCTGTTTTACTTAAATAAACTGTTGCCATTCTGATGTACTGCTCATCTGTAAATCCACAGGAGCAAGGATAGTATGACATAATATTACCTACAAGCGGATCATAATACTGTCCGTTTGCATCTTTTTTCATAGAGATGAATTTGCAAGCCGCATCAACATACTGGCCGGTAGGTTCTCCGACAACATATGGATCGGCAGGGGTATCGCAAATAAGATCTCCTGCGGTTTTACAGTTGCTGCCATTGGCAAGCTCCACTCCGCTTCCTTCAAATGTATGCAGTAATCCAAAATAATGTCCCATTTCATGAGATAGTGTTTTTGGATCAAGGCAGGATTTTTTAATCACAATTCCATTGCCGTTCAATTCGGTTACCGCACCAAGTCCCGCAAATCCACAGAATCCCGGTTTGTCAATGATATCGGTTACATAATAAAGGTTGATACGGTTTTTCAGGTTGTATTGATTTTGTACTTCCGGCCATGTTTTTTCACTGTGTAGTTTATTATATGAAAAATTATCGATATAACGGAATTCGCAGATAGAAAAAGAAACACAGATGGGGGCAAAATTAGCGTTGAGTGCCGGAATGGTAGCCTGTATAGCGGCTTCTGTAACACCAGGTGCTTTTAAACTATCATTAACAATATGCACAACAATGGAGAATGATTTATCAAGGCAGGGTATTCTGTCTTTTGTTTGAGAAAATGCAGTGATAGAAAAAACAAAAAACGCGAGCAATAAGAATGTGAAATTCCTCATTTTAAAAATTTTAAGCATGCAAATGTAAATAAAAAAATACTAAAATGGATTTTCTTTTAAGTTTCATTTTTTTTAAGGGTGATAACAAGATTTGAATTAAATTTGACACTTATTTTTAAAATTTATCATGAGAATACGATCTTTTTTATTTTTGATTGTTTCTGTTCTTGCCAGCGTGTCCATGGCACAAACAGCAACCAGTCCCACCATAGGGTGCGTGCCTTTAAATGTTACCTTTCAGGCGCCAGGCGGAACATCTACCTATTTCTGGGATTTTGGCGATGGCGCCAGTTCTTCCTTAGCCAATCCCCTCAATGTTTTTACAAAGGCAGGTACATTTTCGGTTATATTTCGTGCAACTGCCGGCGGACCGGCAATCGGAAATCCGATCATTGTAACAGTATTCGCAAAACCGGAACCGGTGATCACTACCAGTTCCATATTAAAAGGCTGTGTTCCATTGACAGTTACCTTAAATGGTAACGCTACCTTACCTTCCGGTATAACACTAAATGGTTATAAATGGAGCTATGGTGACGGAAGTCCTTCCCAAACAAATAATCCGACAACAAAAACCTATACAACTCCTGGTAAATTTACAGTAACACTGGAGGTTCAGACAAGCTCCCCCTCTTGCAATGTTACCAAACAGTTTGTTGATTACATCTCTTGTTCTGCACCTCCAAGTACTTCTTTTACAACCACGCCCAGTCCGGCAACTTCTTGTGTTCCTCCGTTAACAGTAAGCTTTACAAATACCACTACTTCTTCACTTCCGCTTACCTATCTCTGGACCCTTCCTGATGGTACCACCTCCACTGCTACAACACCAGCTGCGATAACACTTACTCAAAATGGTAATTATACGGTAGTACTCACTGCTACTGATACTAACAAATGCTCTTCATCTTTTCCGGTATCTGTTAGCATTGGTAAACCAAGAATAAACCTAGTTGTTCCGGATACGGTATGTATCAATACACCGGTATTGTTCACCAATAATTCGAGTGCAGGAAATTATAGCTGGGAATTCGGAACAGGTGCCAGCCCTGCAAACAGTGGTGTGAAAGACCCTGTTGTTACTTATTCCACACAGGGATTAAAAGATGTTAAATTAACGATCACCTCTGGCGCCTGTTCTTCGGATACAACGTTCAAGATTTTTGTGGATGATCCTAAAATTTCATTTACCTATACACCTGTATACAGCTGTTATGAGCCGGTTACTGTTAATTTTAATTCTACCTGTACAAGCCCTGTCGTTTCCTGGAACTGGAGTTTTGGTGATAAAAAAAATGGTACTTCTACCATAGAAGATCCGAATTATACGTATGTGATAGATGATTCTATATATACGGAAAGAGGGTTGAATGTATATGAAGTTACACTCAATGCAGTGACGGCTGCAGGTTGTAAAGTAAGTGCAACCAATAATGACACGATATTTTTAGTATGGGCAAGGTTTGTTCCCGATACCTATCAGGGTTGTGCACCTTTAAAAGTTACTTTCTCCGATTCCAGCCGCAGCAATTTTGTGAGAGAACCACTGACCACCTGGTTCTGGGATTATGGCGACGGAACTACCGAAACAGCTACAAACAAAGGACCTCAGGTACATACCTATAATAATCCGGGAGAATATTTTGTATCACTCATTGTGACCAATAAAAACGGTTGCAAGGATACTTCCTATAAAGTAAAGATCGTTGTAGGAACTGCCAAGGTACTTGATTTTACGGTTGATCAAACAAGTATCTGTCCGGGAGAATCCATCACTTTTACCAACACAACAATTGATAAAACCGGCATCACCGGGTGGAATTATTCTACCAATGGCGAATTGCTGTCGCATTGTTATGGTAATGATAGTCCCATTGTTAAATTTGATGATAAAACAGGACCGCAGGACATCACCCTTACCGGCGATTACAACGGATGTTTATCGACTGTCACAAAAACAGCACTTGTTACTGTCAAAGGGCCCATTGCCCATTTCGATTTTCACCGTGATTGTACTAAAAAATTTGAAGTGGAGCTCACTGATAAGAGTGGAGATGCAACTGATTTTACCTGGGATTTTGGAGATACTACCAAGCTGGATACAACCGGAAGCGTTATTTCTTTGATACATACCTATAAATACCGTGGTGATTACACCGTTATTCTTACCGCAAAAAATGCTTCCTCCGGTTGTCCCGAATCAAAAGACACAGCCATTATTCACATCCGTGATGTGAAAGCACAGTTTACAAGTAATACATTATTATGCAGCGGTAAAGAGTACAATTTTGATGCAACGGCATCACAGGATGTATATTCACATTGTTACAGAGGTTATACCTGGGCATTCAGCGATCCTGATAAGCGTCCCATCAGTACAGCAAACCCGCAGGTACCGATTCTGTTTACAAAAAGCGGTCAGCAGGCAGTAAACCTTATTGTGGAAGATATCAATGGTTGTAAAGATACTGCAGGTGTTCCGGTTAAAGTATATGGTATCAACCCTGTGTATACGGTCAGCAACAGTACAATCTGTCTTCCTTCAACTGTTAATTTTGATCCTGCAGGAAGTACGGCAGATACAACAATTGTATCCTGGACCTGGGATTTTGGAGATGGAAAATCAACAGTGATAAACGGAACAGGACCTGCCAATACAAGTAATGTTTATACAACGGCAACCGGTACAACGTTAACTTCCTCGTTGATCATTGCCGATCAATTAGGATGTACAGACACGGTTCAGAAAATAATAAACATTTATACACCAACCAGTAAAATCAAGATCACTCCTAAAACGGATATTTGCCTTGGAACACCACTTACCTTTGATGCGGATGATTATACCGCACAAGGTTCCAATCTTAAATTTGATTGGATCATGGGAGATGGTGCAGGAGCATTTACCAATACCAAAACATTTAATTATAATTATACAAAATCAGGAAGTTATTCTGTGGAGTTAACCTATACGGAAAATAGTTCAGGCTGTACCGGTAAACTGAATCAGACAATCAATGTTCAGGATTATCCTAATGCTGCGTTTACCAGTGTTCCAAGCAACCAAACCGTATTGTGTTATCCGCAGGTAGTCGATTTTTCAGAAGCGTCCACTTCTACCTCTTTAATTACCTCTTATCTGTGGGATCTTGGTAACGGAATTTCGGTAACCACACCAACAGCTTCCAATTCTTATCAGAAAGGAAC
>CAZMRM010000113.1:0-10406 GCA_964568515.1 uncultured Chitinophaga sp.
CAGGTGGCGTTGATCCTGTAACACGCAGACAATTCTGGGATTTGATTTATGATGCGGCTTCACAGGGAATCACCGTATTTGTGACCACACATTACATGGATGAAGCCGAATACTGCAACCGTGTTTCCATGATGGTGGATGGTGTGATAAAAGCATTGGATACTCCCCTTAATTTAAAAAAGCAGTTTAATGCTTCTTCGATGGATGATGTGTTTTTTGAACTGGCAAGAGGAGCAAAACGTAAAGCAGATTAATAAATAACATGAAGCAGTTTTTAACATTCGTAAGAAAGGAATTCAAACATGTGTTTCGTGATCGTAAAACATTACTCATGCTGTTCGGATTGCCCATCGTTCAGATTGTTCTCTTTGGATTTGCGCTAACCAATGAAATTAAAAATACTAAAATAGTTATTTGTGATTATGCAAAGGATAGAGGTTCCAGATTAATTGTCAATAGGCTGGAAGCGAGTACGAATTTTGAGATCGAAAAATCATTGATGGGTCGCGAAGAAATTGAACGCGCCTTCAAAAAAGGAAAAATAAAACTGGCCATCGTCCTACCTGCTAATTTCTATAATGACCTTTCCCATTTAAATAGAGCACAGATACAGATTATTGCAGATGCCTCTGATCCGAATACTGCGAACACACTTACCACTTTTGCCACTTCCATTATCATGGATTACCAACAAGAAATCAACGGCAATGCTGTTATTCCCTATCGTATACAACCCGAAATAAGAATGTTATATAATCCTGAATTAAAAGGGGCAACGAATTTTGTTCCTGGTGTAATGGCACTCGTACTGATGCTGGTATGCGTAATGATGACTTCTGTTTCTATTGTAAGGGAAAAAGAACGCGGAACGATGGAGGTCCTGTTGGTATCACCCTTTAACCCTTTGCTGGTAATCATTTCCAAAGCTATTCCTTATCTGGTATTGTCATTGGTTAATCTTACCATTATTTTGCTGTTAAGTGTTTTTTTATTGGATATGCCCATTCATGGAAGTGTTTTTTTATTGTTTCTGGAGAGTACCCTGCTGATCATTACTGCGCTGTCTGTGGGATTACTTATTTCCAATAGTACGGCTTCTCAGCAGACAGCAATGCTTATTTCCATGATGGGCATGTTGCTTCCTACCATGTTGTTTACCGGATTTATGTTTCCACTGGAGAACATGCCGCTTCCCTTACAAGTTATTTCAAATATTGTTCCTGCCAAATGGTACTATATTATTGTGAAGTCAATTATGATTAAAGGTCTTGGTTTTACATCCATTTGGAAAGAAACATTGATACTGATGGGGATGACCTTTTTTTTATTGGTCATCAGTTTCAAAAAATTCAAAATACGTCTGGCATGAGAACGTTAAAATTTTTACTTCAAAAAGAATTCAGGCAGATACGTCGTAATAAAACGTTATTACCCATGATTTTTGCATTGCCACTCATACAGCTGTTGATCCTGCCGCTGGCGGCAGATTATGAGGTAAAGAATATAAATATTTCCATTGTGGATCATGATCATTCTTCATACTCTCAAAAATTAATTTCCTCCATATCTTCTTCCGGTTATTTTAAACTGGCTGATTACAGTGATTCTTATGCATCAGCATTTCTGCAACTGGAAAAAGATAAATCGGACCTGATATTGGAGATACCAGAGAATTTTGAAAAAAATCTGATCCGTGAAAATCAACAGAAACTCTTTATAGCAGTAAATGCCATTAATGGTGTAAAAGCAAATTTGGGAGGAGCCTATTTGAACCAGATAATAACCCGCTATAATAATGACCTTCGTTTGGAATGGATACAACCTTCCCGCTTTAATTCAGCGCCATCTATTGAGATAACATCTTCCAATTGGTTCAATCCGTTTTTGAATTACCGTTTTTTTATGGTTCCTGGAATTTTAGCTGTACTGGTAACAATGGTTTGTGCCTATATGTGCTCACTGAATATTGTGAAAGAAAAAGAAATAGGAACCATAGAACAGATCAATGTTACACCTATAAAAAAATACCAATTCATTTTGGGTAAGCTTATTCCCTTCTGGATCATGGCGATGGTTGTTTTTAGTATAGGTTTGTTTATTGTTGCCCGTCTGATTTATGGTATTGTTCCACTGGGTAATGTGTTCATCCTGTATGGATTTTTAGCAATTTATCTGGTTGCATTGCTTGGCCTTGGATTATTGATTTCCACTTATTCGGAAACACAACAGCAGGCTATGTCCGTTGCTTTTTTCTTCATCATGATATTTATGCTGATGAGTGGTCTTTTTACTCCCATTGACAGCATGCCGGCCTGGGCCAAAGTAATTGCGGGTTGCAGTCCGGTAACGTATTTTATTGAAGTGATGCGAATGATCGTTCTAAAGGGGAGCGGGTTACAGGATGTAAAATATCATTTCCTGATCATGACCTGTTTCGCATTGATTTTTAATGGTTGGGCCATCATTAATTACAAGAAAACGAGTTAACGAAACAGATTAAACCGTTAAAAAGATGTTTGAACCGTTAATTAAATTAAATTCATACGGTGTCTTCTGCCTGACATTGGAGCCAATCTACACGCAGTTTCTTACATCTGTTTTGAAAGACGCACCTGTTAAAGAATATGCAAATTCTTATGGACTAAGAATAGACCCTATTATCGTTTTTGTATAATAGTAATATCCGTTTGTTAAAGCGGGTTAGATTATAAGCTTTCAGATAAAAGAAAATCTTTACTGTTTTTCCTTTTCAATGAAATTCAACAAATTTTTTTTTGCTACACTTCTGATTTTTTGTTTCAGAAGACCGGTCCAACCAAACAATAACCCTGTTAATCCAAGTGCCTGACGAGACCATGTATGAAAATTAAAATGATCACGATGTATTTTGATTTTTCCGTTGGAGAAAGTAAATTCTGCTTTTATACGATTCGATACCTTTCTGTTTGTTTTTGAAAAAGAATAGGTAGCCTGCCATTCGATACTGCCGGCAGTTTCATCTGCCTTTACATTCGTATGTTCAATCTGAAGATCTTTTCCTTTGATGCAAAGCATTTTCCACATATATCTTACTTCATTTGCATTCAAATCAACGAATACTTCGTCGCTGAAAGTGGCATCTTCGGCATAACAATCCTGCATGGTTTTATAATCCTTATTCCGGAAGGCATTGTAAAACCGTGTAAGCAATTGTTCGTTTGATGTCATGATTCCAAATTTAGAAAAGGGTCAGGAAGTTAAAAGATAATTGTTTTATCTGCTAATAATGAATTCTTTAAAATGTTTCATGCGTCCATCGCCTGTTTTTACATCTTTCACAACGGAATGTGGGGATCCTGTTCTGCACCATTTTATAAGCTCATTCAAAGCGTTTTCATCACCTTCTGCTTCTATATATACTTCCCCGGTAGGTTCATTCCGGACAAAACCATTGATATTTAAACGTTGCGCTTCTTTTTGAGTAAAGGCACGGAAAAATACACCTTGTACAATTCCTTTAACGGTAATGGTGATGTGTTTCATAAAAAATCAATGCCAGGGTTTACCTGGCAAAGATTTAAAAAAAATATGTAATTGTATTAGTTTTTAATGATTTTTTGATGATACTCTGCTTCTCCGGCAATAATGTGAAGTAAATAGGCGCTCGGTGCGAGATGAGAAATATCAATTGTTTTTGTAAATGTTCCGTTCCCTTCCGCATCTGAACTATATACACATTCACCAATTAAATTGTATAAGTTTATTTTTACCTGTGAATAACCTGCGAGATTCATCCGTGCCTCCAATAAGCCGGAAGTAGGATTAGGGAATACAGAGATCATCTGACTATTATTATTATCACTTAGTCCCGTAGGTATGCAATTGAATACAGCAGGTATTTTTACGGCATATGCTCTTCTGCCGATCACTTTTCCATTGTTGGCAAGCGCTTTCACACTCACCCAGGTAATGTTGCCGGGATCTAAGTTAACGGTATACTTCAGATTTGAAGTTGTTCCCTGTGACTCCATGTATTTGTTTCCAAGCAGGTATACTTCATAAGCGGTGGCTCCGGAAACTGCCGTCCATGATAGCTGTAACGAAGTTTGACAGCGCCAGTCAATTTTTACATTTGTGGGAACTTTGATGATTGAAAAATTTTTCTGGCTTTTTCCACTGATGTTATCTCTGCTTACACGTATGATCGCATCGCCTGTAACAACGGTTGGAACAGTCCAGGCATAGTATCGATTGGTAGCGGCAACAGTAGAAGTTATTACTTGCCAGCTACTTCCATTATCTGCAGAGTATTCAATTTTAAAATTTCCTGTCTTCCCGGTTGCATCCCAACGAATATATTCAGTTTCGCCAGGCACAAAACTTTCTCCACCAAACGGATAAGTAACAACAATTTCGTCTTTGATAAATTCATAACTGATAAAATATTCCTGTGGACCGGTGGGAACCTGAAATCCGCTTACATTTACTGTATATTTTCCTGCACTTGGATTTTCAATACTAACCTGTTCCATATTGTTTCTCCGGTCTTTTCCCTTTGTTGCAGGTTTGCTCAATTCTGTAGCAGATGCTGTAAAGCTCAAGAGCCAGGGTTCATTGATCTTATTTGCAGGGTCTGTCAATGTGATATCAAGGTCATTGATAAGTGCCTTTGAAACACCCGTTGCAGCTGCAGGGTCTGTCCAATAGATCATCACTTTTAATTCCTTCACATTGGTAGGAACATCGATGGAATGTGTTTTTGTTCCTCCGTTATCAATCGAACCAATAGTATAGCGTTGTTCTTTAATTGTATTGAACGCTTTTAAAACATTGATTCTTCCCCATCCATAAATATAATCAGGTCCTGTGTTTCCAAGATCATCGGCCGTATTCAGGACAATCCCCTTCAATAAACCCAGTTTAGGATCATTGCCGGAGTTTAAATCTCTGTATGCATGAATTAATTGGGAAAAGCAACCTGCTGCGCCAGGCGAAGCCATAGAAGTACCGCTCATATTTGCGTAATCATTGTCAGGTGCCAGTGAATACACACTACTTCCTTTTGCACAAACATCCGGTTTGATTCTTCCGTCTTTTGACGGACCACGACTACTGGTACCGGCAATACCATCTGTTCTGGACAAATTGCCAATGGTAATTGCATTTTTTCCGGCTTTGTATCCTCCGGTAATATTCCCCCAGGCTGAACCGGCACCGAAACTGCAATCCGTACTTCCACTGTTACCGGCTGAGAATATATTGAATAAAGAAGGATACGTTCCAGCCTGAACATCCATGGTTCTTGCATTGGTGGTGTATCCGGCATTACAACTCTCACCTAAAGAATGATTGGACACTCTTACTTTTTTATTTGTATATAAATCACTCATCCCTGAAAGATCGCTGTGTCCGCTTTTAGAAATTATGGTTGCTCCAGGAGCCTGTCCTTTGCTTAAAGGATCAATGTTTCCAGCACCTCCGATAATGCCGGCAACATGTGTAGCATGATCTGCAGCTGTGCCTGAAGTGGTTAAACGGTTTCTTAAATCAGGATGTGCATAGATGTAACCACCATCACCAACGGATACGACCACGCCGCTGCCATCATATTTAGGCCCATCGGGAAATGATGTATTAATAGTATTCGAACGATGCAATGTAGTTCCTGTACTGTTTTCCAACTCATAAGGCGGTTCAATGGGTTCTACATAGGAAATAAATGAAAGCCGGATGACCTGTTCTACTTTTTCTTTTTTTACACGAATGGTCATAAATGAATTCAATTCATCACGTTCTAAAATTTCAACCGAAGTATCCATTTCCTTTAACCGGTTAACTACTTTTTCTTCTTGCAGTGGTTCAAAAAAACTGATGACGATGTCTGCTTTTCCTTTACTGTTTTCTGCCCAAACAGGAATAAAACCATTTTTCAATAAAGGGTGTGTTTTAAATGAAGGTTCCATTGGTAAAACTGTTCGGATATTAAACCCGGTTGTACGCATATTGGTAAGATCAACACTTGTTTTGACGGAGGCAAAATAGGCATAGTTAGGAACATAGTTCAATAGTTCAATACCTGCATCTTTTAATTGCGCTTTTACTTCGTTGGATGGAATGTCGTTGAATTGAATGATACGATAAAACTTGTCATCAAATGGTTGTTCCTTATCGGAAATTATTTTTTCTTTTAAATCATTTGGATTTACTTCAGGATGGTAGGTACCTGAAAGGAACAGTAAATCATATTTTCCATTTTCTTCTTGTGAATGAGCTGTAAAAAAAGAAAAGCAGACAAAAAGAAGTGCCGAAAGAAATTTGTAATTTTTAATCATGTGTCAGGAGGTTAGGTAAAACGGTATTCAATTTAGTGAATAAAAATCTGAAAATCAAGTAATCCGGAAAGTATAAATGTTCATAAAGTATCGTTTCATGGAAAAAACAGGTTATTTCTATAGAACGAATTTAAAACGGAATGGAAGAGTACCCTTTTGTTTGTACTATAAAATAAAGGGAAAGACAAGGATAGGCTCCAAATAAAACAGAACCCCGGTAAGCAACATGCAGGATGTACCTTACCGGGGTTATATTTTATAAGAACCGGTTAACTAAATGTGCGGTGTTCCGTTTTGTTTAATTCTTCTTTTGATAGTGATTTAAAATAATCGTAGGTGATTTTCAATCCTTCAGCGCGATCAACCTTTGGTTCCCATCCCAATGTTTCTTTTGCTTTTGTAATATCGGGTTTCCGTTGCTTGGGATCATCCGTTGGTAAAGGTTTGGAAATTAATTTTTGTTTTGTACCTGTAAGTTTTATAATTTCTTCTCCGAATTGTTTAATGGTAATTTCACTTGGGTTTCCGATATTCATTGGCAACACATAATTGCTCATTAATAACCTGTAAATACCTTCAACCAGATCATCCACATAACAGAAAGAGCGTGTTTGGGAGCCATCGCCAAACATAGTGAGATCC
Source organism: uncultured Chitinophaga sp. (assembly GCA_964568515.1). Lineage (GTDB taxonomy): Bacteria > Bacteroidota > Bacteroidia > 2-12-FULL-35-15 > 2-12-FULL-35-15 > 2-12-FULL-35-15. The sequence continues at coordinate 6,954 of CAZMRM010000113.1, forward strand.
TCACCTCTAAGCGCTTGTCCGATAAATGCCGGTAATACACGACCATCATTCAGTCGCATGCGTGGGCCATAGGTATTAAAGATACGTACAATGCGTGTTTCCACCCCATGATAGGTATGGTAAGCCATTGTCATCGCTTCCATAAAACGTTTTGCTTCATCATACACGCCTCTTGGACCCACCGGATTCACATTCCCCCAATACTCTTCTGTTTGCGGGTGTACCAGCGGATCACCATATACTTCAGAGGTAGAAGCAACAAGGATACGTGCTTTTTTGATGCGTGCAAGTCCCAGCAAATTATGAGTTCCAAGTGAACTCACTTTCAAAGTTTGTATGGGTATTTTCAAATAATCGATCGGACTTGCGGGGGAAGCAAAATGTAGTATATAATCCAGGTCACCGGGAACAAAAACAAACTTGGAAACATCGTGATGATAAAATTCAAAACTTTTCAATTTCATTAAATGTTCTATATTTTTTAAGTCACCGGTAATGAGATTATCCATTCCGATTACGTGAAAACCTTCCTTAATGAAACGGTCACATAGATGAGAGCCTAAAAAGCCCGCTGCTCCTGTAATTAAAACTCTTTTCATAATTTAAATTTAAAACTAAAAAGATTGACAACGGAATTTGTTGTTAAGCAATGGTTTCTCTTCCTATGCTTGAATAATGAAAGCCTAATTCTTTCATTTGTTTGGTGCTGTACAGATTGCGTCCGTCAAAAATGACTTTGTTTTTTAGTAAAGCAGAAACCTTTTCGAAGTCAGGTGTACGGAACAGGCTCCATTCTGTGGCTATTAATAAGGCATCCGCATCTTTTAAGGCATCATATTCATCTTTTGCATAAGCAATAGTATCACCCAATAATTTTTTCACATTATTGATTGCTTCCGGATCATACGCAACCACTTTTGCACCTTCTTTTATTAAGGCATCAATAATATACAATGCAGGTGCTTCACGGATGTCATCTGTATCCGGTTTAAAAGCAAGCCCCCACAATGCAATTTTTTTTCCTTTTAAATCATTCTTAAAATAATTTTTAATTTTTGGAAGTATAATGGTTTTTTGTTTTTCATTAATATCCATTACGGAATCCAGTATTTTGAAATCGTAGCCAACTTCATTTGCTGATTTGGATAGTGCCTGCACATCTTTTGGAAAGCAGCTCCCTCCATACCCGATTCCCGGGAAAAGAAAGCGTTTTCCGATACGCTCATCGCTACCGATACCAATTCGTATGGAATCAACATCGGCGCCCAGTTTTTCGCAAAGGTTTGCGATTTCATTCATAAAAGTAATTTTAGTGGCTAAGAAGGCATTGGCTGCATACTTTGTTAATTCAGCAGAACGTTCGTCCATGAAAATAATTGGATTCCCTTGACGAACATACGGTCTGTATAGTTCTTCCATTATTTTACGTGCTTTTTCAGAACTGCTGCCGATAACAACACGATCAGGTTTTAAAAAGTCATCCACTGCAAAACCTTCTCTCAAAAATTCAGGATTGGATACAACGTCAAATTCGATAGTGGTATATTTTTTTATCGCATCTCTTACTTTATCAGCGGTTCCTACAGGTACTGTACTTTTATCAACGATCACTTTATAATCTTTGATGATTTTTCCAAGATCATTTGCAACACCCAGTATATAGCTTAAGTCTGCCGATCCGTCTTCTCCCGGAGGTGTCGGAAGAGCAAGAAATATAATTTTTGCTTTTTCAACGGCGGACAGTAGGTCGGTTGTAAAAGTTAAACGTCCTTGTTTAATATTTCTTTCAAACAGTTGATCAAGATGTGGTTCATAAATCGGAACTTCGCCGGCCTGCATTTGTTTTACTTTTTCTTTGTTGATGTCAACACAGATAACGTGATTCCCTGTTTCTGCCAGACAAGTGCCAGTTACTAGTCCTACATATCCGGTTCCTACTACGGCTATATTCATATCTTACTATTAAAACTGTAATTATTTATTAACATATTCTAATACGGTTGTTGTGATGTATTTTAATGTTTCTTCATCCAGTTCTGTATGCATAGGCAATGAAAGAACAGAGGCACATAGTTTTTCTGTTACCGGGAAGTGTCCTTCTTTATAACGTGGATCGACATAGGCTTTTTGCAAATGTAAAGGAATGGGATAATAAATCATTGCCGGGATCCCTCTTTCTGCAAGATATTCACGCATAGCTGTTCTGTCAACACCATTTAACTGCAAGGTATATTGATGAAACACGTGATTAGAGAATTTTGCTCTTGCGGGTGTTTTTATTTTCGGATGATTTGCAAAGGCCTTGTCATAAAAGTCAGCTGCTTTGTTCCGGGCTGCTGCATAATTATCAAGATCCTTTAATTTTACCTTTAGAATCGCTGCCTGAATGGTATCCAAACGCGAATTGACTCCTATTGAATCATGAACATATTGAACGGATTGTCCGTGATTGGCAATCATTTTGATCTTTGCGGCAAGCTTTTCATCGTTTGTAAAAATAGCACCACCATCTCCGTAACAACCTAGATTTTTAGAAGGAAAAAAGGAGGTACATCCAATGGTTCCGATTGTTCCGGCTTTCTTTCTTTTTCCGTCGTTAAACACATATTCTGCCCCAATTGCTTGTGCTGTGTCTTCAATAACATATAAATTATGTTTTTTAGCAAGTGTCATGATCGCTTCCATATTTGCACATTGTCCAAATAAATGAACCGGTACAATTGCTTTGGTTTTAGGAGTAATAGCTTTTTCAATTTCTTTTACATCTATTTCAAAAGTATCCGGTAATACATCTACCAAAACAGGTTTTAACCCAAGTAATCCAATTACTTCTGCAGTTGCAACATACGTAAAATCGGCAGTAATTACTTCATCCCCGGGTTTTAAGTCCAGTGCCATCATTGCGATTTGCAACGCATCCGTACCGTTGGCGCAGGGAATAACGTATTTTACATCCAGGTATTTTTCCAGGTCCGCTTGAAACGATTTTACATCCGGACCATTGATAAATGCAGTATTGCTAATCACATTTTGTATGGCAGAATCCACTTCTGTTTTAATTTTTTCGTATTGACTTTTTAAGTCAACCATTTGAATTTTTTTAGCTGTTTTTTCCATGTGATTTTAAAAGTAGATTAGGTTGCGAATATAATGATTTTATGTGAATGAAGAGGTAATTTTTCCCCTGAATGGCTACATAAAAAAATGTATATTCGCAAAACTTATGCATATGAAAAAAGCGCTGTTTTTACTCTTTTTAATTTCCGGAATCAGCGGTGAAATAAAAGCGCAGGTGAGTATAAAAGATTCTTCTGTTTTTGTGCCGCTTGTTGTTACCGGGTATGGTCATTTTTGGCCGGGAGGGGATATGGCGGACCGGTTTAAAAACAATTCATCCCTTTTTATGAATATTGATTTTAAATTGAAAAACTACTGGATGATGGGTATCAATGG
>CAZMRM010000114.1:0-10362 GCA_964568515.1 uncultured Chitinophaga sp.
CAAATATACAAGAAGTGAACCGGCTCATTAAGCAATTTGATGAGACGCGTAAAATGATGAAAATGATGGGCAATAAACAACAAATGGCGAAGATGATGAGCCAGATGAAAAATATGCCCGGAATGGGTAAAATGTAATGATGGAAAAAACATTGGCAACATTAATAGACGGCAAAAAAATATCAGGGCAGATCCAACATGAAATTAGCCTTGAAGTTGCTGAGATAAAGAAAAAACAGGGTAAAATTCCACATCTGGCTGCAGTATTGGTAGGAAATGACCCTGCCAGTGAAACATATGTTGCTAATAAAGTGAAGGCATGTGAAAACGTTGGGTTTTCATCAAGCCTTATTCGTATGGCCGAAAACATTACAGAGGATAAATTGTTGGAGAAAATTGCCGAACTAAATGCCAATAAAGATATTGACGGGTACATTGTACAATTACCCTTACCTAAGCATATCAAGGAAAGGAAAATAATTGAGTCCATTGATCCTAAAAAAGATGTAGATGGCTTTCATCCAAAAAACGTAGGTCGAATGGTTCTCAATTTGTCGACCTACCTGCCTGCAACTCCCTACGGAATCGTACAGTTAATACAACGTTACGGGATTCAGACTTCCGGAAAGCATTGTGTGGTGATAGGAAGAAGCAATATTGTGGGTTCCCCCATAAGTATTTTACTTGCCAGAAACTCAAATCCCGGAAACTGTACAGTAACGCTTACACACAGCTATACTACCAATCTGAAAGAAATAACACGTCAGGCGGATATCATTGTGGTCGCATTAGGAAAACCACAGTTTTTAACGGCAGAAATGGTAAAAGAAGGGGTGGTCGTAATAGATGTTGGCATCAATCGTATTCCCTCAGATCAGACAAAAAGCGGATTTAAGTTGGTGGGTGATGTTAAATTTGACGAAGTGAGTAAAAAGGCTTCATTCATAACACCTGTTCCTGGAGGTGTTGGGCCGATGACGATAGCCTCTTTATTAATGAATACCTTACAGGCTGCTCAGTTGGAGAAATAACGGTCTGCTTTATTTTTTCTTTTTAACACTTTTTTTAGTGCTTTTCTTTGCTTTTGCAGCTTCTCTCTGCTTTTCTTCTTCCAGTTTTATATTGTAACGTATATCTCTCCAGTACTCTGCACCATAACTTACAAAGATTTCTTCTCCGGCTTTAATATCACGTTCTGCCTCAATCCAGCCTCTGTTTTTCCAAATAGAATAACAACAATTATTTTTCAGTCCCTTCACACGCGTCAATCCTTTCGCATCATTTGCATAGCGTGCTAATGCTTCGGGCCTATAATAGGCATCAATACATTTTCTTTTACTAACGAAAAATGCATATCCAAAAATATCATTCTCAGCACGCTTGTCTAATTGAGCTTCCGTGATGATTTCACCAATATATTCAATGATACGTTCTCCTTTTTTAAAATTCACTTTCGTATATAAGCCTTTGCCTGCACCAGGAATTTTTGATTTCTTTACTTCAAAATTTTTATATGTATTTTCCATAGGGCGGCAAATATAAAAGAATTCTCAACATCTATTGATGAATAAATATATAATGAGGCTGATAAACTGTATTTATCTGTACATTCTATAAGAAAGTTGTACAAATCCCTGAACTCAAAAAATGTTCCCTCTTCTTTAAATTTAAAGGAGAGGGAACATCAGTTATAAGCTTTTTTAGTTTTTAATCATTTTCTTTCTGAAGCGATTGTTTCCGTTTATAATTTCAACGAAATAGATGCCATTGCTAAAAGAGGAAATATCAACCCTTAAATCGTTACCACTTAAATTCTCTTGCTGCTCGATTATTCTTCCGCTTAGATTGAATAGACGTACAGAAACGTTTTTAAAAGGTTGCATTGCATGAATAATGAAGAAATCATTGGAAGGGTTTGGAGCAAGAAAAACGGTATTGGATACTTCCTCGGTTGTTATTCCTGTTGTACCAGATTTTACAACGACCACTAATGTTGCAATACCACAATATTTATCCGTTACGGTAACGGTATATGTACCTGCAGGCAGATTGCTGAGATCTTCTGTATTGGCATCAAGACCATTCGGACCTTTCCAGCTATATTCATATGGCGCTATACCACCGCTTACCGTTAAATCAATGGAGCCGTTAGAGGCGCCTGTGGTTGCCGGAGTTACCACAGCTGTCAAGTCATCGGCATTACTGGTTATCGCCAATGTAAAAAATATCAGGAGGAGCATTGTTTTTTTCATAGTTATATTTTTTAGAAAATGGGGATACCTTTGTACTTCAAAAGCTCATTAAAAGGTACTCTCATGTTTATTTCGTTTATTTTTATTAGTTGAACCGTATTTTTATCTCTATCCAAGATCAATAAATGATCAATTAGCTTTTTGTTGGTTACCATTTCCGGTTTGACAGCCATCTCTTTTTCATACACCTTGTGAACCTGACCGTTGTTGAATATGATATAAGGTTGTTTATTCCACTCAAACAATGTAAAAAATCCATTGATTACAAATGGCTGTAACGCACTATGAGTCCAATTGCCATGCACAAATTTCCAGATGGTCAGCTCATTATTATTAGCGATCACCATCATAAAGGATGAATCAGTCAAAACAATGGCATCAAAGAAAAAATTATTCAGGTAATTGGAATGATGCATCATGAATTTGTAAGGTTCATTGTATGCAAACCGGTTTTCATCCACGCTCTTCATAATCAGATCCATTACTGTTACATCTTTGCTCCATTCTTTTAAGGTCGAAAGCTGAAACTGTTTTAATGCATCGTTTTTACTATTCAGGGGATGGTTTAAAAAATTAACTGCATACATGGTACTATCTTTCATATCCCAGGAAAATGGATTCACAGGTTCATTGTAATTTCTTCCTGCCGGTACTGCCAGTTTTTTAGCATCAGCTAACGATTCGGTAAAGCTTCCGACGTTGAGGGTGGCAATCTGAAATTCATCATGTATAGTTGAATAAAAAAATGAATTGTTTTGTACAATTATCTTTCTCTCAATGTTTTGTGAAAATAAACAGGGTGTAGTGATAAGTATCGCTATCAGACTTAATAACCTCTTCATGTTCATGATTAGAAAGTATCAATGGTTTCATCCAGATCAGCTACGTTAACATCATCTGTAATAAGAGCGTGTGTGATCCCTGAATTATCCTGGTATTTGTAACTCCAGCCGCTAAAAGCCTGGGTTTTTATATCCGTAATTTTATTAAATGTGACTCCGTAGCAAGCATCATAATACACCCCATCTATTTTTGCAATTTGGTGATTATTAAAGAAAGAAGAAGGGTTTTTAGTGCAAGATCCCGGAATACCGGCACCGTCCTTTACATCAGCTTTAATAAATTTATAAGAAGTATAAGGCGAAGGAATCATGGTAGTATACGTATTTTCGTAGGGGAAATCTTTGCAGGAGTTGCTGGTTGGTGTACCAAATATCCAGTCTTTTACCAGGAAGCGATCAACCCGATAGCCACCACAGACACTTGTACCATCAGCCTCAATATAAATGTAATTATTGGTTCTTACTATCCCCTGGATTTTGATCAGTGATAAAAATAACTGGGCAAATGTATAGCATTCGGCATCACGGTATTTAAGAAGTCCACCTAAAGTAACGTTTGGGGAATTCATTGTTTTATAATAAAATAAACTATCACCATTGCAATTCAAAACCACATGATCTGTAAACTCCGACCATACGCTATTGATCACATCTGTTTCAGCTGTTTTTTTATCGGCATTTCTGCAGCTGATATCAAACACTGTTTGATACCATTTAAAATATCCTCTTTCTGCTTGCGGCGTTGTTTTGGTAACATATAAGGTGTTTTCGGAACTGCCAGCATCTTTCCAGGTTGTTCCTTCATCAAAAGAAACCAGCCAATTGATGGTAAATGGTTTAAAAAAACGAACAACGGAAGTTTCAAATACCCTTGAACCGGCTGTAGCAGGGTAACTGATAGCATAAGGTGAGGAACTGCCTAATGTTATTTTTTTTGCAGGGAACTCGACAGATTCAGGGCCATTGCCTTTGATCCATACATGATCAGGCGCTCCGGATGAGCAGTTCAAAGAAAATGTACTGGAAACGGTGGGGGCTTTTCCGCTGACGTAAGCTACAGGTAGTGGTTTGCTGTTGGTGGCACTCCACTGAGGACTGCTGAAAGAACCGGTACCGTCATCTTTTTGAATGGTTAATCCGCCGGTAAAAGTAACTGTTTTTAATTCGATGTTGCTGTAATAAAAATGTTGACAAAAACTGGCAATTGGAATCATAGCAATGCCAGCGAGGGAGCATAGTTTTTTTTTCATTTTGTGTTAGGGATGTTTAGAAGTTAATCGGTTTAAATATATATTTAATGTTATGTCCATAAACACAATTTCGACGCATAGTTTAATTCATTCCTTAAAGAAAAGCCTAAGAGGGATGAATTTTTCCGTTTCTTCAAAAAAATACGGAAAAGTAGGGGGGAATTCTTAGTAAAATATTAAGCGTATCTCGGTATTTTTTATAACTTATTGAAAATCTATTTTGTATTTAATTTTTTGATTTTCATTATATTGACATTATTTATTTGATTTTTTAATTTACGTTTATAAATATTCTGAGTTTTTTTTTGTTTACACACTCTTTAATCCGGTAAAAATTCGTACATTTGTATCCCTTCAAAGAATAGGGGAAGAAAAACATAGTATTAACCTCTTCAATTATTGATAATTACTTTTTAAAGTACAATAATTGGATACAAACAAAGAAGCCAAAAAACAATGGCAGAAACATTAACAGCTCCTGTAGAGCTAGAAGCATTTGACTGGAAATCAGTAGGTAAAAAAGGTGAAGGTTATTCGAAAGAAGAACGCGAAAAGCTGGATTCGATGTATGAAAAAACATTGAAATCAGTAGCTGCCAATGAAATTATTGACGGTAAAGTGGTTGCAAAGAATAACAAAGAAGTAGTTGTGAACATTGGTTACAAATCGGACGGTGTTGTTCAATTATCAGAATTCCGTTACAATCCGGATCTGAAAGTTGGAGATACTGTTGAAGTATATGTTGAAAGCCAGGAAGATAAGAGTGGTCAATTGATCCTTTCTCACAAGACAGCACGTGCCATGAAATCCTGGGATCGTGTTAATCAGGCGCTTAATAATGATGAAATTATTAAAGGATATGTGAAATGCCGTACAAAAGGTGGTTTAATTGCCGATGTATTTGGAATAGAAGCATTCTTACCAGGTTCACAAATCGATGTGAAACCAATCCGTGATTATGATGTATATGTTGGTAAAACAATGGAATTCAAGGTTGTAAAGATCAATAATGAATTCAAAAATGTAGTTGTTTCTCATAAAGCATTGATTGAAGCAGAATTAGAACAACAAAAGAAAGAAATTATCTCCAAATTGGAGAAAGGACAGGTACTGGAAGGTACTGTTAAAAATATTACTTCTTATGGGGTATTTATTGACCTTGGTGGTGTAGATGGATTAATTCACATCACCGACCTTTCGTGGGGGCGTATCAATCATCCGGAAGAAATTGTCAAATTGGATCAGAAAATCAATGTGGTTATCCTTGATTTCGATAACGAGAAAAAACGTATCGCATTAGGATTAAAACAACTTTCTGCTCATCCTTGGGATGCATTGAAACCCGATCTTGCAATTGGCGATAAAGTAAAAGGTAAAGTGGTAGTTATTGCAGACTATGGTGCATTTGTAGAAATTGCTCCTGGTGTTGAAGGGTTGATCCACGTTTCTGAGATGAGCTGGAGCCAGCATTTACGTACTGCTCATGATTTCCTTAAAGTAGGAGATGAAGTGGAAGCAGTTGTGCTGACACTTGACCGTGAAGAACGTAAAATGTCATTAGGTATTAAACAACTAATGCCTGATCCTTGGTCTACCGTATTGGATAAATATGCAAAAGGAACAAGACACACAGCAACCGTTCGTAATTTTACAAATTTCGGAATCTTTGTTGAACTGGAAGAAGGGGTTGACGGATTGATTCATATTTCAGATCTGTCTTGGTCTAAAAAAATCAAACATCCTTCAGAATTTACAAAAATCGGAGACAAGATCGATGTTGTAGTATTGGAAATCGATGGTGAAAACCGGAGATTAAGTCTAGGACATAAACAATTGGAAGAAAATCCATGGGATGTGTTTGAAACCATTTTCACTGTTGATTCTATACACCAGGGAACCATTATTAACATTATGGACAAAGGTGCTATTGTTTCCATGCCTTATGGTGTAGAAGCATTTGCTCCAACCCGTCATCTTGTCAAAGCTGATGGAACAACTGCAAAAGTAGACGAGATCTTAGAGTTTAAAGTGTTGGAATTCAATAAAGAAGGCAAAAAGATCATTGTTTCTCACAGTAAAATAAATGAGGAAGTAGCTGCTGCTGAAAAAGCTGTTGTTGCTAATGAAAAGAAAGCTGCGAATGAAGAAGCAAAAAAGGCTGCTAAAAAAGTAAAAGACAGTGTTGAAAAAACAACACTTGGCGATATGGATGTTCTTTCTAATCTAAAAGCGGATATGGAAGAATCTGAAAAAAAATCAAAAAAATCGGAGTAATCGCTCCACCTGTATTTTGCTTTGCCCAAAGCAAAATCTAAAAATCACGCCATGGTTTTTAGGAAAAACAGCCCCTCAGAAATGTGGGGCTGTTTTTGTTTTATTCAGTAAGTGGCAAACTAGTGAAAAAGTGTAACGTCTCTGAATATAAAAAACATCCCGGTAGTCACTCTAAAAAAAAATAAATTGACGGTATTACATTCAAATATAAATGTATCTTTGTTTCCTGATATGATGAAGCCAAGAATCATTTTAGACAGTAAACACATTGAAATTACGGTTACCCGGCTTTGTCACCAATTAATTGAAGTACATAATGATTTTTCCAATTCTGTTATTATTGGACTTCAGCCCCGGGGAATCTATCTTTCCAGGCGCATTCACAAGCAACTTTCCGAGATATTAAAAACAAAAAACATCCAATGTGGAAGTTTGGATACTACTTTTTATCGCGATGATTTTCGGAAAAAAGAATTGGTTCCGAATGCAACAGAGATCGAATTTATAATTGAGGATAAAAATGTAATTCTGGTGGACGATGTACTGTATACAGGACGAACCATACGAGCAGGACTTGATGCAATGCTGGCATTTGGCCGTCCGAACGATGTAGAATTACTTGTTTTAATAGACAGACGGCTTAGCAGACACTTGCCAATACAGGCTAAATATATAGGAAAAACAATAGATTCCATTGCTTCTGAAAAAGTAAAAGTTGATTGGAAAGAAATTGATGGATCAGATAAAGTAACATTATTATCGAATGACTAAACTAAGTACGAAACATTTACTTGGAATAAAAGAGCTAACAGCGGATGATATTCACTTAATCCTCAACACAGCTGAAAATTTTAAAGAAGTCATTAACCGCCCTATCAAACGGGTACCTTCTCTCAGAGACATCACCATTGCCAATTTATTTTTTGAAAATTCAACACGTACAAAATTATCGTTCGAGCTCGCAGAAAAACGTTTAAGTGCGGATGTAGTAAACTTTGCATCCTCTTCTTCATCCGTTTCCAAGGGAGAAACATTGATTGATACTGTTAACAACATCCTTGCGATGAAGGTGGACATGGTGGTGATGCGTCACCCCCATCCCGGAGCAGCACTGTTTTTATCCAAAAGGGTGGATTCAAAAATTATTAATGCAGGAGATGGTGCCCATGAACATCCGACGCAAGCTCTTCTGGATGCCTTTTCAATAAAAGACAAGCTGGGAAGTGTAAAAGGGAAAAAGATTGCTATTGTCGGTGACATCCTTCATTCACGTGTTGCTTTGTCAAATATTTTCTGCCTCCAGAAATTAGGAGCAGAGGTGATGGTATGCGGACCAACCACCCTCATACCAAAGCATATTGGCAGTTTAGGTGTTAAAATAGAAACAAATCTTAAAAAAGCATTGGAGTGGTGCGATGTTGCTAACATGTTAAGAATTCAGCTGGAAAGACAGGATGTAAAGTATTTTCCCTCTTTACGGGAATATACGATGATGTTTGGTTTAAATAAGGAGTTGCTGGATTCACTTTCAAAGAAAATAATCATTATGCATCCCGGCCCAATTAACCGTGGAGTGGAGGTTACAAGTGATGTGGCTGATAGCAATCAGAGTATAATTTTGGAACAGGTGGAGAATGGAGTTGCCGTAAGAATGGCGGTATTATTTCTTTTGGCCGGACGAACATAAAGCAAGCAATTAAATAAAAATTCACGCTTTTTTTATTTATAAAGTAAAAATCGTATATTTGTTAAAACTAATTGTGTAAAAACTTTCTCTTATGAATAACTTCAAAATAGACAAAACGGATAATTACACCTTGATCAAATTACAGGCTGAAAAACTGGATAGCAGTTTATCCCCTTCTCTCAAGTCTGAATTAGTTGTTCTGAACACAGATGGAACAAAAAACATTATTATTGATCTTACGAACACTCGTTATTGTGATTCTTCCGGGTTAAGCGCAATTTTGGTTGCTAATCGTCTTTGTAAAAATAGCCAGGGAACGTTTGTATTAACAGGACTTCAAGAGCCGGTTAAAAAGTTAATTTCCATTTCGCAATTGGATACTATTTTAAACATTACCAATACTGTTTCAGAAGCAACGGATATGTTGGCTGTTTAAGAAAAACAGGTTATCATTTAAATTTATTAACATACATCCCATGATGAAACGATTACTCTTTACATTTTTATTTGCAACTTCGGGTGTTATTGGCTATGCACAATGTACACCAGATGTTTCTTGTGTTGCTGCCGGTAAAACATATGGCGTTTGTCCGGATAGTGCCGTAGGATTAAAAGAAGGTGTAGTAAATGTACCTTACAGCGAAACAGTTAGTTTGATGATACCAAAGGATGGGACTGATTTTGGTGCACCAATACCAATTACCAATATACAACTTATTAGTGTTACGGGGCTTGCTCCAGGACTTAGTTATACTTGCTCTGCAGTAGATTGTAAATTTCCGGGAAATTCAACAGGATGTGCATTGATTTCCGGAACCCCTACACAAGTATGGAATCAACCGCTTGTTGTAAAAGTAAGGGCTACTTTAAGCATTGGCGGAAGTATTGACCGTGATTTAACCGGATACAGCTCAATTGTTACCGCCCCAACAGGGATTGAATCATTCAATCAAACAAAATTTGAAGTTGCTCAAAATGCACCGAATCCTTTTAATGGAAAATCAGAAATTCATTTTAATGCCGTAAGCAATACCAATATAGATTTTAAAGTATACAATATGCTTGGCGCTGTTGTGTATTCCAATAGCTTCAGAGCAGAAAAGGGACAAAATACAATCACTTTAGAAGCCAGTTCATTTGCACCAGGTGTGTATGTTTATTCTGTTGCAACAGCTTCACAAACCATTACTAAAAGAATGATTGTATCTAAATAAAGAATGCAAAATTTTGAATTGACAATTTTAGGTTGCAGCAGTGCAACACCAACTTCTACACGTAACCCAACCGCTCAGCTTTTAAACATTGCTGAGCGTTTTTTTTTAATTGATTGTGGAGAAGCAACCCAGATCCAGTTGCGTAAGTTTAAACTCAAATTTCAGCGCATCAACCATATTTTTATCAGTCATTTACATGGTGACCATTACCTGGGTTTAATGGGGTTATTATCCAGTATGCACCTTATGGGACGTACTGTAGAGATGCATCTTTATTGTCCTGCAGAATTACAGGAAATAATCGAAGTGCAGTTTAAATACTCGCAAACATTTCTTAATTATAAAATCGTTTATCATCCCCATAAATACATCAATAATGATTTGATTTTTGAAGATGACAGGGTAGAAGTAAGGACAGTAGTACTAAATCATCGTATACCTTGTTGCGGTTTTGTATTTACAGAAAAACAAGTACAACCCAGTATCACGAAAGATATAATTGAGCAATATGATCTTTCGATACAAGAGATCATCGCCATAAAGAATGGTGCAGATTTTACTTTTCAAGGACAAGTAATACCCGGCAATAAACTGGTAAAAAAATACAAATCACGTAAATATGCCTATGTATCGGATTCAATATATGACGAGCGCATAATACAATATATCAAAGGAGCGGATCTTCTTTATCATGAGGCTACGTTTCTGGATGAACTCCTATCACGTGCCAAAGAAACCTACCATACCACTGCTCTTCAGGCCGGTCTTATAGCACAAAAAGCCGAAGTTGGAAAGCTAATGATCGGCCATTTTTCTGCCCGGTATAAAGATCTGCTTCCTTTAA
>CAZMRM010000115.1:0-10357 GCA_964568515.1 uncultured Chitinophaga sp.
CTATCAGAAAAGAAATTGATGAAATTATTTCCGGTAAAGCCGACAAAGAAGATAATGTGTTAAAAAATGCCCCACATACTGCAAAATCTGTTATCAGTGATAGCTGGAAACACAGCTATCCGCGCGAAAAAGCAGTGTATCCGCTGAAGTGGGTGAAAGATGCAAAATTCTGGCCAAGTGTTACCAGAGTTGATAATGCACATGGTGACAGGAATTTAATTTGTGCATGTCCTCCAATTGAAAACTACATGGAAAAAGAACTTGCATAGTTAAACTTAACTTAATGGTAATTTTTATTTTTAAAAACTTGTAAAAACCGATTTTGATTAGTAGGTTTGCTCAAACAAGACATATAAAATTGATTAATTAACCTTAAATATTTTACTATGAAAAAAATTTACTTATCATTAGCAAGCTTGGTGCTCGTTGGTGCTGCATTTGGCCAGGCTGGCGCTCCTGAAATAAAAAAATATCCGGGTTTATCAGCCGATCAGGTTCATAAACCAACAAGGGCTCCTCAAGCTAATTCACGTTCCGTGGCTCAGCCTTTTAATGGCTGGTTCGATCCTGTTGCAGATCCTGCATACAATAAAAGTTTGGAATTCAGCGGTTCAAACGCTGACATTACCTATTATACAAATGCTATTTTTCCGGATTCAACCGTAGTAGTTTCTGACGCAGCCGGTAGCTATCAATTGGATCTGTTTAGCATGGGTGCTATTTTAGATCCTACTTCTTCTTATCTGTATGCTGATGCCAATGGTGATCCATCCGGAGGAAGCGAAGGACCGGTTGTTACCAAAAACGATTCTTACAATGTGGATTCTGTTTTAATTGATGCATGGTATATCAAGAAGAAAATAAATGTGACCGATACATTATATGTATGGGTATCCTGGCAACAACCCAATAACAATGATGTGTTTGTAAAAGCAAGAACCGTTAATTTTTGGAATCCGCCCATTTCTGACTGGAGAGATTCATTGTTGTCCATCTATATGGATACACTTGATGTTAACCAAACAACCGGTAACGTTATCAAACCAAAAGCATTGAGCTCCAACATCCTTTTAACAAAATATGTATTAACAAATGATGATACCGCTGCTATTGTAAATGGTGGCAGAAATGTAAAACGTATTGCTGTTAAATTGGATTCAGTGGTGAATGTACCTGCAGGTGCAATAACAGCTTGTTATTTTGCATACATTCCGGAAGCAGGCTCCTATGCTGCCGGAGATTGTATATATCAATATTCAAACCCTACAAAACCACAAAATGCAAATGGTTTTGCTTTGAGACTTTGGGCTCAGTCTGACAAAGATCCAGCGCTTCTTGATCACTTGGTTGACCCTTCTTCTAAATATTCAGGAGCTTTAATGTTCCCAAAAAATGACAGATACCCGGCATTGCAAAACCCTCCAAGAAAAAAATATTTCTTAAGAGGATACCTTCACTATGGTCCGGCTGTTAATTTCCACATCTTTGGAACAAGCACAGTGGGTATCAACGAAGTAAGTGCAAATGGTAATTTTTCTTTAGGACAAAATGTTCCAAATCCTTTCACAAACGAAACAACTATTTCTTACCAATTAAAAACAAATGCAAAAAATGTTTCCTTGGTAGTTTATAATGTTGCTGGTGTAAAAGTATTTGAACAAGCACAAACAAGTGTAAGTGCTGGTAAATACTCAGTGAATGTAAATGCTTCTAACTTCGCTCCTGGTGCTTATTTCTACTCGTTAATTGTTGACGGTAGCCAGGTAACTAAGAAAATGGTTATTACTGAATAATCAAATAAATATACTAAGATTCAAAAAGAAAGCTGTCTCAAAAGGACAGCTTTCTTTTTTGAATGAAACAAAGGTCATAAAGGACAGAGCTGTTAGTAAAAAAAGAGTAAGTGTGAAAGTGGGTGCATTTATTTTCGCTAACGCTGCGATCAGAAGGAAAATTCAAAGCGAGTTTCGCTCCCGCTCTCCACATGCACTCTGAATATTGTGGTTTATTGGAATTTGGATTTCAGTACTTTCATAAATTTTGTTGCGTATACAAAATCACAAACCTCCTGATTGTCGGTTTTTAGAATCTCTTCTCTGGAGCCTTCCCAATATTTTTTGCCTTTGTAAATAAACATGATGCGATCTCCGATTTCAATCACAGAGTTCATGTCATGAGTAATCACAATGGTGGTAATGTTATACTCTTCAGTAAGTTCCTTAATTAAGTTATCAATCACAATCGATGTTTTTGGGTCAAGGCCAGAATTGGGTTCATCGCAAAACAGATATTTGGGTTGAACAGAGATAGCTCTTGCAATAGCAACTCTTTTTTTCATTCCTCCGCTTATTTCGGAAGGGAACAAGTGGTTGGCATTCTTAAGGTTCACACGCTCCAGACAGAAATTAGCCCTGTCGCGCTTTTCTTGCTCGGTTAGATCCGTAAACATGGAAAGTGGAAAAACAACATTTTCTTCCACTGTTTGAGAATCAAACAAGGCACCTCCCTGAAAAAGCATTCCGATTTCCTTTCTTACTTCTTTCTTTCCATTGAAATCAAGATCAAAAAAACTGCGGTTATCAAACAGCACTTCGCCGTTATCAATAGTGTTTAATCCGACCATGCATTTAAGCAGAGTGGTTTTGCCGGAGCCACTTTCTCCGATAATCATATTAACTTTACCGCTTTGAAAAGTAAAAGAAATATCGTCCAGAATATTTTTATCCCCGAAAGATTTCGATATGTGATTTATTTGTATCAAACAAGAAGTAATTGAGTTAAAAGGAAATTAAAAATTAAGATCAATACACTGCTGTATACAACTGCTTTGGTACTGGATCGGCCAACTTCAAGTGCTCCACCGCGTGTGTAATAACCATGATAAGATGAAACAGAAGTGATCAGAAAAGCAAAAACAACCGTTTTAATAAGTGCATATACTACATTATAGGGGCGGAATTCATAAGTAATTCCATAAACATATTCATAATCGGTAACAACTCCTGTAAGGATCCCGAATACATAACCACCGATTACTCCAAAAAACATAGAAAAAATAATAAGGATGGGATTGAAAAACATCGCAGCCAAAACTTTAGGCTGAATTAAAAAACTGGCCGAGTTAATACCCATTATTTCCAATGCATCAATTTGTTCGGATACCCGCATCGTCCCTATTTCAGATGAAATACTGGAACCAATTTTTCCTGCAAGAATCAAACTTACGATGGTAGGAGAAAACTCGAGTATAAGAGAATCGCGTGCTGCAACACCCACAGCATATAAGGGGATCAGCGGACTTTCAAAATTGAATGCGGATTGTATCGTGATAACCGCTCCCATAGCAACCGAAATAATTGCCACTATACCTAAAGAGCCGATTCCCAGTGAATTAATCTCTTCAAAAATCCGGGAACGATAAATAGACGCTTTCTCTGGTTTGCGGAAGGCTCTTTTAACAAGCAAATAATAACGTCCGAAATGGTAGAATAGCTTCATCTATCTTTTGAAAATATGGCCTAAAAATAAGAATAATTGAGCACAATGCATATGTTTTTGTTTTGTTATCTTTGTTTGAATAGAAGAACGAAACAATGAAAAGAAAATCAGATTTTTTTATATTCCTTCTGATAGGCATGCTTTTGTTTGCAGGGTGCCGTGCTCATAAAAGAAGACGTTGTGATGATTGTCCCCATTTTGGTTTTATTGTTACTAGAGCCATTTTATATACTTAAAATCGGTAATCTTTTTTTTCTATCTTGTCAAAGGTAATCTGGAAAAACCCCCAGATTCTTCAGTAGCATTATCTGACATAACAGCTGCTTGACAGCTGCTTAAAAATATCAAAATACCTATTTTTAGGTACTACCCGAATAGATGCTGTCGCCCAAAAACCCGTATTTTTGTACATTGAACTAAATGAAGAAGAAGGTATTGAAAAATTTATCACAGCTTAAAATAGGTCAAAGTGCGATTATCGATTCTTTTACAGATAAGGAAATGGCACTGAAGCTAATGGAGATGGGTTGTACTCCGGGCGAAATAGTTAAATTGGATCAAATTGCCCCTCTGGGAGATCCGATTGCAATATCTGTTTCAGGATATTTATTAAGTCTTCGTAAAGCAGAAGCTTCTACCGTTTTGGTTTCTTTATTTAAACCCAAACATTAATTTTTCCTGAGTGGATGCAAATAAATCTTTTGTTCATCTTGCCGGCCGTTCCTCTATAAAGGTTGCTTTTGTTGGTAATCCAAATAGCGGAAAAACCACCTTATTCAATGCACTGACAGGCTTAAATCAACGTACAGGAAATTTTCCGGGAGTAACAGTTGATAAAAAAATTGGAACAGCAAAATTAACAGCTTCAACTATAGCCGAATTCGTTGATCTTCCCGGGACTTATAGTCTGTATCCGAAATCACTTGACGAGCGTGTTACACTGGAGGTTCTTTGTAATCCGGATAATCCGGATCATCCGGATGTTACAATTGTTATTGCAGATGCAAGCAACCTGAAACGTAATCTGTTCCTTGTTTCTCAAATCATCGATCTGAAAATCCCGGTTGTATTAGCATTAAATATGATGGACATGGTGGAGAAAGAGGGCTCCTTGATTGATACTGTGCGTCTTTCCGAACGATTGGGTGTAAAGGTAGTAGGTATCAGCGCACGTAACCGTGAAGGGTTAGAAGAATTAAAAAAGACCTTACTGGAACCTCTACAAGTACCACCCTATGATTTTATTGATGTAAAGAAAATTGCGCCGGAAGCGATAGAACGTGTGAAATCGGTGAAAAATGTTCGTAGTGATTTTGCCGCATTTCATATGGTGAATACACTTAAGAATGAGAATTTTTCAGGTAAAAAAAATAGTCAGGATAACAAAGTTGCTGATGCATTAAATACATTAATCATTGATGAAAACCGTTTACAGGCGCAGGAAAGTGTAGAGCGTTATAAAGTTATCAATCGTATTGTGGAAGAGTGTATTACACGAACTTCTGCACTTGAAACCAAATCGCTTACGCAAAAATTAGATGCTATTTTAACACATCGTATCTGGGGATATTTTACCTTTTTATTAATTCTGTTTTTAATTTTTCAAACTATATTCTTTCTAGCCGCTTATCCAATGGAATGGATAGAAACAATGTTTGTGTGGCTTACCGAATGGGCAACTCAAACACTTCCTGCAGGGGAACTCACCGACCTGCTGGTGAATGGAATATTGGCAGGATTGAGTGGGGTGGTAGTATTCGTTCCTCAAATTGCATTGTTATTTACGTTTATCTCTATCCTCGAAGATACAGGATACATGGCACGTGTAAGTTTTATCATGGACAAGCTGATGCGTAAATTTGGTTTGAATGGCCGATCCGTTATTCCTCTAATCAGTGGTGTTGCCTGTGCAGTGCCGGCCATTATGAGTGCAAGGACCATCGGTAATTGGAAAGAACGTATTATTACCATTATGGTAACGCCGCTTATGAGCTGTTCTGCGCGTTTACCGGTGTACACCCTTCTCATTTCACTCGTAGTTCCTGCTGATAAAACATTGGGTATTTTTAATTATCAGGGATTAATATTGATGAGTCTTTACCTGATTGGTTTTCTCGCTGCGATCGGGTCGGCACTTGTAATGAAATGGATACTCAAAGCAAAGGAAAAAAGTTATTTTATAATGGAACTTCCTGTTTACAGAAGTCCAAAATGGCATTCCGTGGGATTGACTATCTATGATAAAGTAAAAGTGTTTTTATGGGAAGCGGGTAAAATCATTATCGCGATTTCTATTATATTATGGTTTCTGACATCGCATGGACCCAAAAAAGAATTTGTTGCAATTGATAAAAAATACGAAGACACACTTGTACAAAAAAGGTTCACCCCCGAAGAAATTCAAGCACAGCTATCTTCAGAAAAACTTGAAAAGTCGTATGCCGGGATACTGGGCAAATCAATTGAGCCCATTATCAAACCTTTGGGATTTGACTGGAAAATCGGTATTGCATTGATCACTTCTTTTGCAGCCAGAGAAGTATTTGTGGGCACTATGGCCACAATTTACAGTGCAGGGGATAGTGATAATACAATGTCTATCCGGGAAAAGATGCAGGCCGACACCGATCCTGTAACAGGTGCACCTACCTTCTCCATTGCTGTTGGTTTTTCTTTGATGATCTTTTATGCCTTTGCCATGCAATGTACCAGTACAGTAGCAGTCGTATACCGCGAAACTAAAAGCTGGAAATGGCCACTCATCCAATTTCTTTTTATGAGCATATTAGCTTATGTATCCAGCTTTATTATCTATCAGCTCTTGAGTTAGTTGTCATTTCCCTTGATTGTTTGTATTTTTATGAAACAATAGCATACAATGAATACATCAATGAATCAATCGGAGCGCAATCAATCCATTTTACATAAATACATTCCTGAAAAAGCTGTTCCTACCATCTCCGAATGGATCTATAAATATGATTTCAAATTACGGATCAAAAAATCGAGGGCATCTAAATATGGTGATTACCGCCCACCGATAAAAGACCAAAATCACCTGATCACGATCAATTTCGATATGAATAAATACGCATTTCTAATCACGCTGGTTCATGAAATAGCACATCTAACAAATTGGAACAAGTACAAAGATACTGTACTGCCTCATGGCGCAGAATGGAAACTGGAATTTAAAATTCTGATGAATTATTTTTTGTACGAGCAGATTTTTCCGGAAGATGTCGTCCTTGTGTTAAAAAAATATATGCAAAATCCTGCTGCTTCCAGTTGCTCGGATACATCCCTATTGCGTGTCCTTAAAAAATATGATCAACGACAGGATACCGTGTTACTGGAGGAGTTACCGGAAGGAGCCACTTTCAGATACAATAAGGAACGTACATTTATAAAAAATGAACAGGTTCGCAAGCGGTTTAAATGCAAAGAAGTTAAAAGTAACCGGATTTACCTGTTTAATCCTTTAACAGAGGTAGAGATTGTAACAATACCCGAGAAACAGACACTTAAAGACGGATTTGGCATTTTTTCCTTTAAAAAGTAGGATTATCCTCTTCAAATCCATAAAGAAATAACGTTAATCTGCGTGGTTTTTATTAAATTTGCAGCCGTTAACTAATATACACTAAATAAAGTAAACCTCTAAAGAAAATGAGCACAACAACAGTGGAAAAAAACCTTGATTTGAAAGTATCAAAACTTGCCGAAAACATTATCGGATCAGAAATTATTAAGCTTGCAGCTGAAGTAAATGAGAAGATAAAGAAGGGCGAAAAGGTATACAATCTGACCATAGGAGATTTCAATCCAAAGGTATTTCCAATTCCTGCCAAGTTGAAAAGTGCAATTATTCAGGAATATGAAAATGATCAAACAAATTATCCTGCTGCAGATGGAATGTTAGAGCTTCGTACAGCTGTTTCAAAACTATTGAAAGAGTATGGAGAACTGGATTATAAAGCAGATGAAATTGTCATTGCCGGTGGAGCACGTCCTGTTATTTATGCCGTTTTCAGAGCATTGGTTGATCAAGGTGATACAGTTGTTTTTCCTGTGCCGTCCTGGAATAATAATCATTACACTTATCTGAACAATGCAGAAGCAGTGATTCTTGAAACGACAGCCGAAAATAAATTTATGCCGACCGCAGCGGAATTAAAACCACATATCGCAAAAGCAAATCTGATTGCATTATGTTCCCCGCTTAATCCGACAGGAACTACTTTCCGCAAAAAGGATCTGGAAGAGATTTGTGATTTGGTGTTGGCAGAAAATACAAAAAGAAATGCTGCAGGGCAAAAACCTGTGTACGTTATGTATGATCAAATGTATTGGGCATTAACTTTTGGTGAAACAAAGCATTACAATCCCGTGACCCTAAGACCGGAAATGAAAAACTATACTATTTTTATTGATGGAATCTCTAAATCGTTAGCAGCCACAGGTGTGCGTGTAGGTTGGAGCATGGGACCCAAAAAGGTAATTGATAAAATGAAATCCATCCTTACACATATGGGTGCCTGGGCTCCAAAGGCCGAACAATTGGCAACAGGAACTTACCTGGATGACCTGAAAGCATATGGTGAATTTTTAGTGGAGATCAGAAAAAAAATAAATGACAGGCTCGTTGGATTCTATGATGGTTTTCAATCATTAAAGAAAGAAGGTTTCAAAGTGGATGCAATTGCCCCGGAAGCTGCCATTTATCTTACTGTTCAATTTGCTTTACATGGACAAAAAACCCCCGATGGAAAAGTTTTAAAAACAACACAGGATGTTACCAAATATATTTTAGATGATGCACAAGTTGCACTGGTTCCGTTTTATGCATTTGGAGCCTCTCCTGATTCAAACTGGTATCGTTTATCAGTTGGAACCTGCAAATTAGAAGATGTAAACGGGGTAATCGAAAACCTGCGTAAATCATTAAAAAAGCTAGCATAATCTTAATACGATCCTGTCCGGTGAATTATTGCTAATCCGGATAGGATCGTACTAGGATGGATCAGTAAGTAAGGATTTAGAGTAATTGAATTATTCACACAAACAAAATAGCACGTGGAAAATAATTATTGTGTAATAATGGCAGGTGGAGTAGGAAGCCGTTTTTGGCCAATGAGCAGAACATCGCATCCCAAACAGTTCATGGATATTCTTGGAACCGGGAAAACCTTGCTTCAACAAACCTATGCACGTTTCCTGAGACTTTGTCCGGAAGACAACATCTACATTGTAACCAATGAAGATTATATTGATCTTGTAAAAGAACAATTGACAGGGATTGATCCTAAGAATATTCTGAGTGAACCTTCACGTAAAAATACCGCACCTTGTGTAGCTTACGCCTGTTATAAAATAGCCCAACTGAACCCGAATGCACTTACGGTGGTCGCTCCATCCGATCACCTCATTACCAAAGAAGATATTTTTATTAAAGCAATAAAGGCTTGTTTGGCAAAAGCTGCTTCCGAAGATTGCCTGGTAACCTTAGGAATCAGACCCAGCAGACCCGATACGGGTTATGGATACATTCAATTCGTTGAATCGGAAGTGAAGGAAAAAGATAAACGCATAAAAAAAGTAAAAACGTTTACAGAAAAACCAGAGCTTGAAATGGCTAAATTCTTTCTGCAAAGCGGTGATTTTTTATGGAACTCCGGAATTTTTGTATGGAGTGTAAAAAGTGTTATTTCAGCTTTTGAAAAGTATGCGCCAGAATTGGATGTTCTTTTCAGAGAAGGTATAGGAAAATATAACACACCGGGTGAAAAAGAATTTATTGAGCAAATTTATTCGAACTGCAAAAGCGTTTCCATTGATATAGCATTGATGGAAAAAGCGGAAAATGTATATGTACGTTCATCCATTATCGGTTGGAGCGATTTAGGGACATGGGGTTCTTTATACGAACACATCCCTCATGATGAGAACCAGAATGCAGTTGTAGGAAAAAATGTAATGCTTTACGATTCCAAAAATTGCATCATTAATATACCAAAAGATAAACTTGTTGTTTTGCAGGGTCTGGAAGATTACATAGTGGTAGAATCTGATAATATTCTCTTGGTTTGTAAAAAAGAAGATGAGCAGCACATTCGTACATTCGTAAATGATGTTAAAGTGACAAAAGGCGAAAAGTTTGTATAACCCACGAACAATTAATTATTCTCGCTGTAACGATCCTTTTTTTTACCTGTGAAAGCTCCTGAAAAATAAAGAACAAAGCGCGCTCCTATCATGGACTGCTCTTTGTTCCAATCTGCAAATAAAGATCCTCCTATACCAATATCATAGCTGATTTTTTTTACAATTTCTCCTTCTATGTATAGTCCCGGTTCATTGTAACGGCGATTATACGTACTATCCGTATCCCGTCCATACCCTGAAGAAAAAGAAACACCGGCAAATGCAGCAAGATGAAAATCTTTATCTTCGAAACGTTTTCCATACCCCAAATGAATTTGATAATTATTATAGGAATTCACACTTTCTCCGGTAAGTTGGGCACCGAGTTGAAAGTAAGTTCGTTTGATGTGAAAATTAAAATCGAGGCTTCCTGCAAATCCTAATCCGGAGCTGTAAGTGAGGTTTTGTTGTGCACCAATCCCGATGTTGATCCAGTTGTTGTAATATTGAAAGTGCTTGTTATCGATAATAAAAGCACTATCGAGTGGAATTTGATGTTTATTAACAGTTTGTTTTGAGTCATTTGAGTCAATGGCCTTGTAGTGTTTACCATTGATCACCGTATCTTTTTGTGCGTAGACAGGCGCAAAAAAAAGAGTAAAGCAGATACCAAGTATGCAGAAATAGTTCTTCAAAAAGATACGGTGACTATTAG
>CAZMRM010000116.1:0-7150 GCA_964568515.1 uncultured Chitinophaga sp.
GTACAATAGTTTCAGCATGGATGGTCTTAATGGAACAAAGTACAAATACTGTTTCGCGTCAAATCAACGTTCATCGTGTTACCACAAACTGGTCAGAAAACAGTACGCATTGGACAACTCCATGGAGTACTTCCGGAGGAGATTTTGCAGCAACTCCTGTAAGTTCTTTTACACCTGTCTGGACGAGTTTTTACAAAAAAGACAGTGTTGATTTAACAACCTCCGTTCAAAGTTTCGTGAATGGCACTTACACCAATTACGGATGGCTTCTTAAAATTGCCGTCGAAGATAATACACAGCAATATTGGGCATACTATTCAAAGGAAACAGCAACAGCAAACTTCAGACCTATACTGAGGATAAGGTATTCCGGATGCAGCCCTTTACCTGTAGAGCTTATTGATTTTAATGCTGTTTCAAAAAACAATGGACAAATTGAATTAAACTGGCAAACCGCATCTGAATTGAATAATGATTTTTTTACAATTGAAAATTCACCCGATGGGATCAATTGGAAAGAATTAAAGCAAATAAAAGGAGCAGGTAATTCCAAGCAAATTTTGACCTATCGTTCAATAGACGAACACCCTTTTGCAGGTATCTCTTATTATCGCTTAAAACAAACAGATCATGACGGCAAATTTTCATATTCTACTGTAAAAGATGTGAATCTGTCTAATTCTGAGAATCAAATTATAATTTATCCAAACCCTGCAAATAATGAAGTCACACTGGATGGTAATGAATCAGAAATAAGTAAAATAAAAATTTACAATTTACTCGGACAAGACGTTACTCATCAAACCCGAAAAATCAAGCAACAATCTACCCAAATAATGATTGATGTGAATAATCTTAATTCAGGCATATACTATATCAAAACACAAACATCGATTAACAAACTCTACAAACGATAAAGGGCTGAATGATATCCATTCAGCCCTTTATTCTAAAGCCACTATTATTAAATAGAATATGCTCCCAACATGAGAATAGGATTTTCCAGGTTTTGTTTTAATGTTTTCAAAAATGCAGAACCTGTTGCTCCATCTACTACTCGGTGATCACAAGATAAAGTTACTTTCATAACATTACCTGGAACGATTTGACCGTTTTTAACAACAGGTATTTGTTTAATCCCACCCACAGCCAGGATACAGGCATCAGGAGGATTAATAATTGCTGTAAACTCTTCGATACCAAACATTCCTAAATTCGATATTGTAAATGTGTTTCCTTCCCAATCACTTGGTTGTAATTTTTTATCCTTTGCTTTTGCTGCAAAATTGCGTACTTCTGTTGCAATTTGTGTTAGTGTTTTACCGTCAGCAAATCTTACTACAGGTACCAATAATCCATCTTCCACTGCTACAGCTACCCCGATATGAACATGATTATTATATCTGATCTTATCCCCCAACCAGGAAGAATTTACTTTTGGATGTTGACGAAGGCTCGCAGCGACAGCTTTAATTACAAGATCATTAAATGAAATTTTCACACCTGCAACTAAGTTAATCGCTTCACGTGCTTTCACCGATTCATCCATATCAATTTCCATCGTTAAATAGAAATGAGGAGCAGAAAATTTGCTTTCACCTAATCTCTTTGCAATTGTCTTACGCATTTGAGATACAGCCTCCTCTGTATAGCTTTCAATGCCTACTGCTGCCGGTAATCCTATACCAGAACCTTTAAATTTATCAATGTCACGTTTAATAATTCTTCCATTATCACCACTTCCCTTTAAAACATGTAAATCAATTCCTTTTTCATCTGCAATTTTTCTGGCCAATGGTGAAATTTTCAAACGTTCATTCTCTTTCTTTTCACCTTTTGTTTTTGCAGGCTGAGGAGTCGCTGTTTTTTCTTCCGCTTTTTTGACAGGTGCAGATTCGGTTTTAGAACTTACAGTCGTTTCTGGTTTTAAAGAAGGATTTTTGTCTGCTGCGATTATTGCAGAAACGTCTTCTCCTCCTTTACCTAAAATGGCGAGAATAGAATCTACCGGTGCACCTTTTCCCTCTTCAACACCAATGTGTAACAATACTCCATCCTGAAAGGATTCAAATTCCATGGTTGCTTTATCCGTTTGAATATCTGCGAGTAATTCACCAGACTTTACTTTATCACCTACTTTTTTATGCCATTTAGCAACCACTCCCTCAGTCATGGTATCGCTAAGTTTCGGCATTTTTACGATCTGGACAGTATCCGGTATCTTCGGCTGGGAAGCGCTATCTCCTTTTTTTGTATCAGCAGTTGGTTTAACTTCTTCTTTTTTACCTTCCTTAACTTCTTCTTTTGATTCAGTTGATTGTTTGGCTTCACCGGCTAACAATGCAGAAATATCTTCTCCCTCCTTACCAAGTACAGCAAGAATAGAATCAACAGGTGCACTTTTCCCTTCCGGAACACCAATATACAATAATGCACCATTTTGAAAAGATTCAAATTCCATGGTTGCTTTATCCGTTTCTATATCCGCAAGCACTTCTCCTGACTTCACTTTATCACCTACTTTTTTGTGCCATTTGGCAACAACACCATCGGTCATGGTGTCACTTAACTTGGGCATTCTAACGATCTCAGCCATAAACTATAAAATTATATTGCCTTGCGATATTGCACGATTGGCTTTGTTGTATGTATGTTAAATTTATCTGCTTGTGATTTTTTATTCAATAATAAATGGATAATCTTCTTGTGTATAAACATCTTTATACAGTTCATCAACCGGAGGGAATGGCGATTCTTCAGCAAATTGTACTGACTCTGAAACCAAATCATCTACTCTCTTTTCAATTGTTTCAAGATCTGTTTCACTTGCCCATTTATTGTTTTTAATGGTTACTAAAACAAGTTCTATAGGATCCAAAAGTTTATATTCTGCAACTTCTTCTTTCGTTCGATAGGTTTGTGCATCACTCATTGAGTGGCCTTTATAGCGATAGGTTTTCATTTCCAATAAAGTTGGACCATCTCCTTTTCTTGCCCTTTCTACCGC
Organism: uncultured Chitinophaga sp.; assembly: GCA_964568515.1. Lineage (GTDB taxonomy): Bacteria > Bacteroidota > Bacteroidia > 2-12-FULL-35-15 > 2-12-FULL-35-15 > 2-12-FULL-35-15. Next base: position 3,008 of record CAZMRM010000116.1, read on the forward strand.
TGATTCAATTGCCTCGTGTACATTCTCACATCTCATCCCATCAACAGGATAAGATGGCATGTCATAACTCAGGCCTATTTTATATAATTCATGTACATTAGAGGTACGTTCAACTGATGTCCCCATAGCATAACTATTGTTTTCGATAATAAATATTACAGGTAGTTTCCAAAGCATGGCCATATTGAATGTTTCATGGAGTGCACCCTGGCGAACGGCTCCATCTCCCATGTAACAAAGCGTTACATTATCATTACCGTTGTATTTATCTGCAAATGCAATACCTGCGCCTAATGGGATTTGACCGCCTACGATTCCATGTCCTCCAAAAAAATTAAACTCCTTGGAAAAGATGTGCATAGAGCCTCCTTTACCTTTTGAACAACCCGTAATTTTTGCCATTAATTCTGCCATAATGTATTTCGGATGAAGTCCCCTTCCAATCGGATGAGCGTGATCTCTATAAGCAGTAATAACACGATCATCCCGACGCAGAACCGATTCGGAACCTGCAACCAATGCCTCCTGTCCAATGTATAAATGACAAAAACCTCTTATCTTTTGCTGAATATATAATTGACCTGTTTTCTCTTCAAATTTTCGCATCAGCAACATCGATTCATACCATTTTAAATACGTCTCTTTGCTGAATTTTGTCTTCGCGTTCGCTTCAACAGATACTGCTTTTTTACTTTTTACTGCAGCTTTTTCCTTGTCCATAATATGTATTTTTTGTAGAAGCACAAATTTACAATAAAAATCAAACCAGCAAAACCTACTGTTTTAAGATTTTTATTATTTTGATTTGTGTATTTCTGAATATTTTCGTACGAAAGGCCTTTAAACACAAGATTTGAGCAACACTTACAGTGTTTTTCTATTAAAAAGCTATTTGTTCTTTTCTATTAACGCTACAGCATATGCACAAACTCCTTCTTCTCTCCCCACATACCCCATTTTTTCATTTGTAGTCGCTTTAATGCCGATATCTGCGGGTTCGATTTTCAATATTTTTGCAAGCGTGTCCTTCATTAGATCAATGTGAGAATTTATCTTAGGCTGTTCCAAAACAAGAGTGCAATCAATATTTCCAATAGTATAACCTTGTTTTTGCAATAATTCATTGACGCGCATTAGAAGCAGTTTGCTGTCAACTCCTTTGAATTCGGCTGAAGTATCCGGAAAATGAAAACCGATATCCCTCATGCCTGCAGCTCCTAATAATGCATCACAAATAGCATGTATCAATACATCAGCGTCTGAATGTCCTACTGCTCCTTTTTGATGTTTCAGCTGAATTCCTCCAAGCCATAACTCTCTTCCTGCTTTTAATTGATGCACATCAAAACCAAAACCTATTCGTACTTTCATTTTGTTGCTTATTTTTTAAAAAAAATGCCCATATTTACGGAGCGTAAATATGGGCATTTCGGGTTAAAATCGACTATTCTGCAGGTTTTTCATCATTTTGCGATTTGAATGCATCTAAATCGAATGTAAGAGAAAACCGTAATGTATTTTCAAGTGGATTTCTTTGTTTCGTTGGTATTAAATAAGCAAAGTCCAACCCAAATACATTGTACCGGATCCCTGCTCCGAGCGTAAAAAACTGACGATTCCCTTTGGTGGGATCCTCATAAAAATATCCAAAACGCAAGGCAAACAATTTATTATACCAGTATTCCATACCAATAGCATAATTAATTTCCTTTAGTTCCTCTTTTCCACCTCCAGGTGCATCATTAAAAGACCCGAAAATACCTTCGGTTACACTTCGATTAGGATCTTTTCCGGCTGCAATGATTGGATTATTATTGGCATCATATTCAAAGTCATTTGTTTCATTTCCTAATGAATCCAGTTTATGCTTATAATAAGGCGGTGTCGGGACCAACAGTTTATTGATGTCTGCAGCAATGGTTATTGAGTTATAATCATCCAGCTGAACATTTAAAGAGCCTCCTAAACGCATATTAATTGGAATAAAATCTGAATTTTTACCACCGTCCGAATAGGTCATTTTTTGACCAATATTGGATATGTTTATCCCTACAGCAGCAGTAGCTTTTTTATCGGAAAGTTTTATCCCAGCTTTTCTGTAGAGCGCTGAGATATCAGCAGCAATAGCTGTTCCAGGATGGGTACTGATACCTTGAACTGGCGCACCATTCGTTAAATCGGAACGAACAAAACGAACAGCAGCACCAACAGAAAAATCATCACTCAATTTAGTCCCGTAAGCGGCATCCAAAGCAAACTCATTGGGTTTTGCATCAATTATTTTTGCTCCGTTTTGGTCCGTAAAAGTAATACTACCCAATGAGAAGTAACGAAGGGAGCCTGCAATAACTCCACTTTTCTTTGTTCTATAATAACCGGAAAGATAGGCCATATTTATATCCGGAACCAGGGCTCTGAGCCAGGGCGTATAAGAAATTCCTATGGACATTTTTTTTTCGGCAAAGCCTAATTTGGATGGATTCCAATGTATTGAATTTACATCAGTTGAAGTAGCAACACCGGCATCTCCCATCCCTCCTGCCCTAGAGTCGGGAGTAATCATTAAAAAAGGTACAGCAGTAGTTATTGTATTTATTCTATCCGGACGATAGGCATTTATTTGAGCATTCGATTCTTTTATAACAAATACCAGTGCAACTAACGTCAATAAAGCACTGATAGAATTATCATTTTTTTTCATTACTTCTTTTTTGGGATTGCTAATGTACTAATTAATTTAAAATGACAAGTTTTTCAAATTTTTCGGCAGATGCTCCATGGCTGTTTTTGACTTTTAGTCGATAAATATAAACCCCCCTCGCAATTCTATCTCCAAAATCATCTCTTCCATCCCATTCAATAGGATCTAAGCGATATCCTTCCGCTTGTATATATTTGCTAATATTCTTAACCATCTTTCCACTGATTGTAAAAATTTGAAGTTGCACATTTAATAGTTGACAGCACTGATTATGTTCAAAGAAAAATTGCGTTTTGGTTGTAAATGGGTTTGGGTAATTTAAGACATGTTCCAAAGCCATTTCCCCTGATTGAGATACAACAAATTCAGTAGTCGCCATTGAAGAATTGTTATAGACATCCCATACTTTTAAACTTAATGTATGCTTTCCCTCACTTAGGTTTTTATAAGGATAACGAAGTGTCCCACTCTTATAACTGTTCAAATCCGCTTGATAATAATCGTTGAGGACAATTGAATGTTCTGTATTTGCATCAAGAATAGCAATGATATCATGTCCTATACCGTTACCTACTGTATTCACTCCATTATCATCCTTTAAAACTGCAAACAGATCCGGGTTTTCATTTGTTACACCTCCGCTGATAAACTTGGCATCATTCATATATAAGCTTACTTCAGGTCCCATGTGATCTGTTCCCGCAGAATCACTGATTCCACCAATTATTATTTTATTATAGTACCCATTTGCATCCTGAGATCCATTTTCAGCATAGTAACTGATCCTTCCTATACCATATTGATAAGCAATATCTTTGGGAACGATGAATTGATATTTAAAATATCCATTTGTAATACTCACTTTCCCTTTATATAGAATATTTTTTTGAATTGGAAAAGTGTAGGGAGGACTTCCACCTGTAGAATTAGAGTTGGGTGGATTGTTTGCCAATGTCGTAACATACTGAATTTTATTGTAAACTGTTGGATACAATACACCGTTATAGTTTGTCAAGGGTATACCATTATCATCAATATGTCCGGTAACAGTAACCAACGATAAGGCCTTCAATGTATCGCTGCTAATATTTGTAACAACAATATTATTAATTGAGTCTGTCAAAATATTATATTTCGGATAAGATAAACGCAAGGCAGGATCCCCTAATAAGGAGAAATTTCTGCTGTTCAAATTCAAATTACCCGGTTCACTTTTCATGCTTTGGAATATGTCCCCTAATCTTGGCATTTCTCCATTAATAGGTTTAAATGCATCTCTAAAAAAAGAAGCATTCAGATCTGAATTGAAAGAAGCATAAACAAGACGAACTGTGGTAAATAATGCAATGGCTCCCCCTTTTGGATTCAAAAAAGCATATTCACCGGCCGATGTTCTATTGGGATCATCATAACGGCTAAACTCACATGTTGCAGTAAAAAAC
>CAZMRM010000116.1:7160-10340 GCA_964568515.1 uncultured Chitinophaga sp.
TTATTAATCATGGATACATCTACAACACGCTCGTGGGCAAGCCCTACTTCACCGCCGTGACCGGTATAATTTAAGATCAAACAACCTTTTTCCACTCTTTTGTCTATCGCATCATTTACATCTGGATACCGCTCTCCTCCAGGTGTTGATTCTTGCTTGTAAGCATCCAAATATATTTTATCGATATTGTATTCTTCGTGTGAATTTTTCAACGAATCTGCGATTTCTTCTGCATCTGTCAAGTGAAGATTACTATCATCATCATCTGCAATAAAACAGACTACATTTCTCCAATCACCAAAGGGAGAAGATTGATTGTTCGAACATCCGTTATTAACAGTGGTAGGTGGAACTCCTGTTTTTATATAATTTATAATTTTATTAAGAGCAGCTTGTGCTTCTGTTTTCGATTTAACGGGAAATCTTCCTATTCCAATGTCTATAGCCTCTGTTTGAGAATTGGGTGAAAAAACACCCTCGACATCATCCAATAAACCATAATAATCATCAGAAACAAACGAAGCAGTATAATTCGTGGAATTATCTGATTCATATGTTGGAATAAAATTCGTGTTTGCTTGTGTCCCTTTTTTATTGTTGTAGGAACCATCGCCAAATAACAACAGATATTTAGGTAATTCGAATGCATTCGCAGCCCTGTTATAAAACATACGTACGAAGTCTCTTATTGCTGTTATATCCTGTGCCCCTGAGGAGAACTCATTATATATTTGTTGGGGCGTAACAACAATTGCAGATAAATTGTCTTCTTTCTCGTGACGTGCTGCCAATTGCTGTGCCTCAGCCAAAAAATCAGGATGAGCAACAATAACAAAATCTTTATTGGGAATGCCATGCAAGTTTTGATTTTCGACTTTTCCCACAATTGATGGAGTATAGAATGATAACCCATTAAACGCAATGAATTCTCTCAAACTGTCTGCAGGTAGTGTAAATTCATTCAGGGTGCTGGTCGAATTTACCATTTGCAAATGCACATCCGTAGGCTCTGTTACATCCCATATTTTAACAGGTATATTTACTGAAAGTGTGTATTGAGCAATGTTTCCAGGCCCTACCGAATTAAGATCGCGAAACAAAAGCTGATTGCCGGCCATTGTTAATTTGCGTCTCACATTAACCTCAACAAAATCCAGCCATGCCAGCGCTCCTGCAGTTTGTTTGGTTACATTTACCGTAACATTCGGATCACTCGGACTAAAAGTAAAAGTTCCTCCACCGGTTTGAGCATATTCATAAGAGCCTGAATTGATAGGTGATATTGAAAATGAGCCCGATCCGGATTGACAGCTTATGGAATAAGAACTGGAACTTTTTTCATATCGGGCGGCTATGTCTACTTTTACGGTAGCTGGAGTGGATTCAATGAATGGAAAATTAAAAGCAAAATCATAGGAAGCTATATTATCGAAATATTCACCGAACCATTGATTTCCTGAGTTGATAAGATTTTTATCATCATTTTCATGATAAGCATAATCATCAAATGAATTAACAATATGTGTCGGGGGTAAAGAAGAAGAAGTTTGAGATGCAATACGCTTTCCTGCTCCTAAATCAGCTGTTATAAAATAATAAGTAGAATCTGAGTATAGATTAGTCACGTGCTGAAAAACAGGTTTAGCCAGACTGTTATGCTTCCAGCGGGTAGGTCCTTGTCCATAAAACAATATGTAATCATCTTTACCAAAAACTTTATCTGCTTCTCCCTCCACGAAAATCGCATTTTCCAATAGATCATCTGCACGGGGTGCAGCATTCAGTTTCGGTAACATTCCTCCGCCATTTCCATAAATCCGTATATTTTGAGGATCAATAGCATCTATATCCATACCCAGTTGTTTCAAAAAGGAGTAAGATATTTTGTATATACCATCCGTAGCAAGAGCAATTTTGAACCATTTTCCGGTTTCTAAAACGGATTTATTTTTAGGCGGGGAGCTTGTTTTCCTGGAAACCGGATTTGGAGAAGCGATTGGAGAAACAGCTAAATCAAATGATATCAGCTTTTCAATTTTTCCTGTAGACCCGTTTTTACGAAGTGGAACAAAAGACACCATTCCTCTTTTTTGTTTTTTGTGCTGATAAACCGCCGCATCCATCTTGATCTCAGGAGGAATAAGAGAAAGAGAAGTAGAAGGCAATACGGCAGTTTCTGCTTCGGATAAAGGCTGGTATACGGCATTAACCAGCTTTATATTGAGTGCGTCTTCGGTACCATTGATTTCTACTTGCTGGTAATGACGCGGTAAAAACCCGTCTGTAAAGGAATAATGAGCTGTGGAAAAGTTTAACAATCGAATGACTTCACTTTCAGAAACAGCAGAAGAAACAGGAGCATGCCAATCGATTCGGTACTTATTTTCTGTAGTTTGATTATTATTCGATGTTTGAGACCTTCCTACAAACTGACCCGTAAATAACAATAAAGCGAAAAAATAAATGCGCATGTCTATGTTTGGAAGTTAGATTTCAAAATTAGTCAAAAATTATTTTAAGTGGGAAATATTGCACATAATGTTTATTTTATGTAATATTGTATTTATATAGTTTCGTTAAAACGGTAGTGTTTATTAATTATTGTACCTCTTTTCATTTAAAATATGAGAAGTAAACGAAACCTTACTGCTTTTTTTATGTATAATTGTGTCCCATTAAAAACTGGTTTACTATGTTAAAACGTACCGTTTTAATTCTCACAGTGGTATTTTCATTTAGTTTTAGCAATGGTCTATTTGCTCAAGATCCTGAATTTACTCAATTTTATGCAAATCCTCTTTACCTTAACCCAGCTTTCGCAGGAACCGCAAGATGTCCACGCGTTTGCCTGAATTACAGAAATCAATGGCCGGGAATTTCCGGGACTTACGTTACCTATTCCGCATCTTATGATCAGCATTTTGACGCCATAGGCGGTGGATTGGGCCTTTTAGTAACGAGTGATAGAGCCGGACAAGGAACATTAATGACTACAAATGCTTCTCTAATGTATTCCTACCAATTGAATATTAATCGTGAATTTTCAATGAAATTCGGGTTTCAAGGAACCTGGTTTCAAAAAAGTATCGATTGGTCAAAACTTACTTTTGGTGATATGATTGACGAAAAAAGAGGTTTTGTATACAATACAAAAGAAGTTCAAGGACTCGAGAAAAAGTC
>CAZMRM010000117.1:0-10332 GCA_964568515.1 uncultured Chitinophaga sp.
TGAATATAAAATTCAAACCATTCACCACGGATTTGACCTTGAAAAATTCATGAATGTACCGGATGTGGCAATAAAAAAACTACAGGAAAAATATAATCCCCTTCATACACACCCTGTTATTGGTGTTATTTCAAGATATATAGAAGTAAAAGGGGTTCAATATATCATTCCTGCATTTAAGAAATTTATAGAAAAGTATCCCGATGCCCTTCTTATATTGGCGAATGCGAAAGGCGATTATCAACCGGTAATAAAGCAATTACTTGAAACCATTCCTAAAAGAAATTATATAGAAATTCAGTTCGAAACTGATATTTTCGCTTTGTATAAATTATTTGATTTTTTTATTCATGTTCCGCTATATAAGGAGTTTGAATCTTTTGGACAAATCTATGTGGAAGCATTAAGCTCACGAATAGCTTCTGTATTTACGCTATCCGGAATTGCAAATGAATTTATACAGGATCACAAAAATGCACTTGTTGTACCTTATCGGGATTCCATTGCTATTTATAATGCTATTCTGGAATTGCAGGAAAATGATCACTTAAAATCAATGTTACAGGAAAATGGACAAAAAGATGTAATTTCCAGGTTTGGTTTAACAAAAATGATTGCTGCTTTAGAAGATTTATATGACAAATAAACTGCTTTTTTCCATTATAATACCCACCTATAACAGAGCATCGTTTATCGAAAAGACGATACGCTCTGTATTATCTCAAACTTATCCAAATTTTGAAATTATTGTAATAGATGATGGTAGCGTGGATAATACGGAAGAAGTTGTTTGCGCCATTGAAGATAAACGCATTACCTATCACAAAAAGAAAAACGAAGAGCGGGCAAAAGCCAGAAATTATGGTGCCCGTTTGGCTCAGGGTGAATACATCAACTTTCTGGATTCTGATGATACGCTCTACCCTGTACACTTAGAAGAAGCATTCAAATTGATCTCTGAAATAGGTAACCCGGAAATACTTCATTTAAATTATGACATCAAAGATCCTTTAACAAATCTTGCGGAACCGGTAAAAAGTGTTTTTGGTGATCTGAATCAACAGCTGGTGGAAAAAGGAAATCTGTTAAGCTGCAATGGTGTGTTTTTAAGAAAGGACATTGCCCTTCAATTTCCATTTAATGAAGATATTCATTTATCTGCCTCCGAAGATTATGAATTATGGCTGAGACTTGCCGCACGTTTTAAGATACATTACTCAAACACAATAACTTCTTCGATTGTCAATCATAATTTAAGAAGTGTGGTTAATTTCAAGAAAGATAAATTGATTAAACGGCTTGATCTATTTATACATTATGTTTACAGGGATGAAGAATTTACAAAAAAATATGGTCATTATAAAAGTCTTATGATCTCTTACACGCAAAGCTATATTTCTTTGCACCTTGCATTGACAGGTAAAAACAAACTTATATCCGTTCAATACCTTTTAAAATCAATTTGTTCCAATGCTCATGTAATTTCTACCAAACGATTTTATTCCATTATTCTTAAAATAATAACTAAGTATTAATATTATGTGCGGTATTTCCGGATTTTACTCGTTTAATAATGTTTTTTCTGAAAATGAACTGCATAAAATGACTGATGCATTGGCTCATCGGGGGCCTGATGCCTCCGGGTATTATCAAGATGGTATCGTAGGCTTAGGACATCGCCGGCTCAGCATTCTTGATCTGTCAAAAGCAGCCAATCAACCAATGTATTCCGAAAACAAAAGATTTATAATGGTTTACAACGGAGAAGTTTATAATTACCGGGAGATTGCAAGTGAATTGAAATTAAACTACAAGACAGATTTTAAGACTTCCTCAGATAGTGAAATTATTCTGGAAGCATACACCAAATATGGTCCCGATTCTCTTCAAAAATTAAACGGGATGTTTGCTATTGCAATTTATGACAAAGAAAAAAAAGAGTTGTTCTTATGTCGGGACCGTATTGGAATAAAACCACTTTATTATTTCTGGGATGGATCTAATTTTGCTTTTGCATCCGAATTAAAAGCATTAACAAAGCTTTCATTTATACCATTGGAATTAAACAGGAATGCAATATACTATTTCCTGCACATGGGGTTTGTTCCTGCTCCTCAATCTATTTACAAGTCCATAAAAAAGCTGGATGCTGCCACCTGGATGCTCGTTTCCAAAAACAAAACCGAAACCGTCAAATACTGGGACATCCATTCACATATCAGAGAAAAAGTAATTGTAAAAGAAAAAGAGGCCATCGTAAAGCTCAGTGATTTATTGATGAGTTCTGTGCAATACCAACTCAAAAGCGATGTTCCGTTTGGTGTTTTTCTTAGCGGGGGTATTGATTCCAGTCTGATCACAGCAAATGCAGTAAATCTGGCAGGAGTAAAGGTTAACACCTTCTCAATCGGTTTTGAAGAAGATAAGTTTAATGAGTCTGTTTATGCCAGAGCGGTTGCAAAACACCTGAATACGAATCATCATGAATTCTTTGTGCGTGACAAGGATGCAACCGATTTAGTCGATACCATTTTTGAAACATACAGTGAACCTTTTGCAGATCCTTCGGCCATTCCTACTATGCTTGTCTCTAAATTGGCAAGACAACATGTAACGGTGACACTTTCGGGAGAAGGCGGTGATGAACTATTTCTGGGTTATGGCTCCTATAAATGGGCACAAAGACTTGATAATCCTTTGATAAAAAATTTTCGCTTTGTCATTTCGGATCTGCTAAAAAAGTATAGCCAACGATTTAACAGACAAGCGGATTACTTTTTATATCCGAATGAACAGCTTAAGTATAGCCATATTCTTTCCCAGGAACAATATTATTTTTCACTTAATGAGATCAATAACTTATTGGCTACGGATTTCAAGCAACATGCCGATACTGAAAATAAAGACCTCCTGAACCTTTTCGGAACGGATATCAATCATCTTAAAAGACCATTGAATGCAATGGAAAAACAAGCCTTGTTTGATCTTCATTTTTATTTACAAGGGGATCTGCTAACAAAGATTGACAGGGCCAGCATGCATTTTTCGCTCGAAACACGGGTCCCCTATCTGGATCACCGCATACTTGAGTTTTCACTTAATTTGTCATCGGATCTGAAGTATAGAAATAATACAACGAAATACCTTTTAAAAGAGATATTGTATCAATATGTTCCGGAGAAATTCTTCGACCGGCCTAAACAAGGGTTTGCAATACCCTTGGCAAAATGGCTAAAAGGTGATCTTAAATTTTTGATCGATGAAACACTTTCGGAAGAGATAATTTTAAAATACAACATCGTTAATTATGAAACCGTTCAACAGCTAAAGAAAAATTTTTTAAATGGAAAGGATTTTTACTACAGCCGGCTTTGGCTTTTAATCATTCTTCATAAATGGCTATTAAAAAACCAGCCCTAATTCCAACAAGGGTCAGCTATGAAAATTAAGATTTTTTTATTTCACCGGATATCTCCTCAGAGAGATCCATTATGGGACCCCATTTCACCCGAAAATTTTGAGAAAATTATCCGGTTCATTTCCAAAAATTTTGCGGTTGTACCATTAGAACAAACAATACTCAATAGCTCTTCAGCACCAATATCAACAAAGCCTATGGCTGCTATTGTTTTTGATGACGGATATAAAGATTTTACATTGTATGCACTACCCATTTTAGAAAAGTATCGGTGTCCCTGCTCGATGTACGTTATAACAGATTGTGTTGAAAACCAACTTCCACCATGGACTTATATTTTGGATTATCATCTGACACACAGTAAAAAAATGGAGCTTTTACTTGATATTAATTTGTTGCCGGAAGCCTTAGCAGTTACTAAATTTAAAGATATAACCGCCAGGCTTCAGTTTGCAAAACAGGTTAAACCCTATTTAAAAACAGTTTCCAATTCCGTAAGAACTCATTTATATAATCAGATACTGAAATCTCTGGACGATGTTCAACCGCCTTCAACTTTAATGATGACATGGAATGAAATCAAAGAAATAAAGCATGCCGGTGTCGAGATCGGTTCACATTCAGAAACCCACCCACTTTTGAACAAAATAGAGCAGGAATCTGAAATCATTGCCGAATTAAGACACTCAGGAGAAAAAATAAAAAAACAACTGGGCACCTTTCCCACTACTATTTCTTATCCTATAGGCGGATATAATCAACTTGTAAAAAAATTAGCCATAGAAACAGGTTACAAGATTGGATTAGCTGTCAATCAGACAACATATAAAAGCGAATTGCACGATCATTTAGAAATCCCACGTATAGAACTTTATAACGAACATGTTTTAAAAAGCCGTTTACGCATATCCGGAATTATTTCAAAAGTTCAAAATTTCTTAAAAAAATGAAAATTATACTTTTATGCGGAAACAAAAGTAATCAGCTGGCACTTGCTGTAAAGGTCAGGAAAGAATTTAATCTGATCGGAATCGTAAAGGAAGACAAAAAAGAAAAACGATCACTTACCTTACCTTATCTTGTTTCAAAATTAGCTGACCGGATCTTATTTTTTAAGATAGCTTCCTCCTGGCATGCCCTACTTACTTATTATCAGAAGAATTATAAACCAATAAAGGATGTAGAGGAATTAACAACAAACAACATTAACTCCAACGATGTGGTTTCCTTTATTAAACGTTTACAACCGGATCTGGTAATGGTTTCCGGCACATCTCTTATAAAAAAAAATATACTTGAATTACAACCTCCCAAGGGAATTATAAATCTGCATACAGGACTATCTCCCTACGTCAGAGGAGGTCCTAATTGTACCAACTGGTGTATTGCTAATAATTCGTTGCATTTGATTGGTAATACTGTTATGTGGATCGATAAAGGAATCGATTCCGGCAATATTATAACTTCGGAAACTGTGCCGTTTAAAGGAAACGAATCACTTAACGGGATCCATCTCCAGGTAATGGAACATGCTCATCAACTCTACCTTAAAACCCTGCACTGTATTCAAACCAATTATGAAAACTGCCCTTCTGTAAAGCAAACAAGCATAGCAAAAGGAGAACTGTTTTTAACAAAGATGTGGAATTTTAATGCTAAATTAAGGTTTGTTTTTCATCTTCTGTTCTTAAAAAAGAGAATGCAAACTATCTCAAAAATTCAAATACAGGAAGTAAAATTACCATGATGTTTAAGCATGATTTTGCATCGTTGAAATAAATTGTCTTCCTTTCTTTTTATTGCTTCTCACCTGAATTTTAAGTTGCTTTTGATCATAAAAGAATTTTAAAACAAACAAACTTGCTACATAAAATGGAATACAGGGAATTTTAAGACGTACGAGAGATCCAAAATTTGATGTTGCCAGTCCTACTGAAAATGCAAAAAAGAGTGAGAACAGAATAGAAAATAAAAGCAGGGGATTTTTGCCTATCAAATGAAAGAAGCCTAAAAATTTTAGTTTGATTAAGAGGAACAAGGTTAAAATAAGAATAAAAGTATTCTCCAGTGCCGACATAAACATAACAATGTTACGAACATCCCACAAATAAGGTCGAAACAATGTTGCTGCTATTGCCAGGTGTGCTTTCCCAAGCATACTTATTGGATTGGCTTCGAACTCTCCGATATCAAAGCTGTTACCTCCATAATATTCTTGCTTTTGATCCAGATTTACAACTACCGCTCTTTCCAGTACTTTATCAATCGCATAAAGACCAAGCACATCACTCATCTGAGACAATAATAAAAAACCGATGGCAACACCTGTAAAAATAAAAACGGGAGCAACGATCCTTCTCAAAACTTTGCTTTGGATATTTTCCAATTTTTCATTGGATAACCAAATAAGTGAACCTGGCAGTAGAGCAAAGAAAATATACGGCTTAATGGAAATCAGCAGGTATGCACTAATTAAAATATAGATTAAACTCCATACCTTATATTTCTTTCTTATAAAAAAGAAATAAAAATAACAGGTATACCATCCGACAGCAGATAAGGTGATGGAATCTTTTAATAATCCTGATCCCCAAAAAACGACAGAAGGAATGAATAAAAATGAAATGGCAAACTGTTTTTCAAGTTTTGGAAAATGTTCATTAAACAATTCAAATAATTTCCATATTCCATTATAGCACGCCCAGGATAACAGAATGGATGTAACAATAAAATTCTGGAAGGAGAGTAAACACAATGGTACAATAAGTCTTGCAACAAATAAAGCTGTCTTATCATTCCAATATACGGGAAGTCCTGTTGTGCTATCAAAAAAAGAATAATTCATGGGAGAACTATCGCCCAGCCAGACATCAAAAAATACGGAAGTGTCTTTAAACAGCAAGTTGGAAATAGCTCTTGCCGTTTCAAAATAATTAGTGGTATCGCCACCAACATAGTAAAACTGATAAATCAAGCAAACGGAAATGGCACCACACATTTTTACCATCAGTCCTTTGCGATACCATTTGTAAATTTTATTTCTCTGAATATTGCGATGCTTAACGTAACCAGAAACAAAATAAATTAAGAGCAAGTACAATGGCGCAAGAAGTAGATCGAAGATTGTAAGAACCATTAATTTATGAAGATCGTTTTGATTTTATACAAAAATAACACAATGTTTTAATTTATTATAGTAAACTTGCATTATTCAATTCGATGTGGATGAAGATACTTTATATTTCTTATGATGGTATGACTGACCCCTTAGGACAATCACAAGTAATCCCTTACCTCATTGGCCTTACGGAAAATCATCAAATTACAATCATCAGCTGTGAAAAAGAAGATCGGTATAAAGAACAAAAGGAAACAATACAGGAATTGTTGACCCTTCATCATATTGAATGGATTCCTGTCTCCTACTCCAAATTACCTTCTGTTTTTTCAAAACAATGGAACATTGCAAGAATAAAAAGAAAAGCAATTTCTTTTTTAAAAGCACATCATCCGGACGTGGTTCATTGCCGCAGTTACATGGCAGCACTAATTGGACTGTACCTAAAAAAAAGATTTAAAATAAAATTCATTTTTGATATGCGTGGCTTTTGGGCGGATGAACGCATTGATGGAAAGATATGGTCGATGAATAATCTTATTCACCGCCGGCTTTATCACTATTTTAAGAAAAAAGAAATTGATTTTTTGTCACATGCAGATTATACTATTTCCCTGACAGAAAGCGCAAAAAGAGAAATACTATCGTGGAAACAATTTAATAAGAAGGCTTTATCAATAAAAGTTATTCCCTGCTGTGCCGATCTCAGTCATTTTTCGCTAGCTACCATTCAGCGGAGCGAACAGGAAATGATAAAAAAGAAATTAAATATTACAGAACAGGACTTTGTTGTTACTTACCTCGGCTCCATCGGAACATGGTATATGCTGGATGAAATGCTGGATTTTTTTTCCTGTGTCTGTGAAAAATATTCCAACGCAAAATTTTTATTCATCACTCCGGATCCCTCAACTGAAATTCTGGAAAAAGCCAGGCTAAAAGGTATTGACAGCAATAAACTGATTGTTACTTCTGCTTCCAGAAAAGAAGTGCCCTTGTACCTGAGTGTTGCTACACTTGCTGTTTATTTTATTAAGCCCACGTATTCGAAGATTGCATCTTCTCCAACAAAAACAGCTGAAATACTAGGGCTTGGTATACCCATTATTACAAATTCGGGAGTAGGTGACAATGGTCCTTTATTAGAAAATTCAGGCGCTGGACTGCTTGTTTCCGACTTTAATACAGAAATTTATAAAAAGGTTATTAGCCAATTTTCTTTACTTTTGTCAACCGATAAAGAAAAAATGATAGAGCTGGCTCGAACCGGTTTTTCTTTAAATAAAGGAGTTGAATTATACCAGACAGTTTACGAAGCAATTAGCAAAAAATAAAGAAATGGATACAGTTATAGTAACCGGAGGTGCAGGGTACATTGGTTCACACACAATTATCGAACTTTTGGAGAATACAAATTTTAATGTTATTTCTATTGACAATTTTTCTAATTCAGAGGCCATAACCTTTGAGCGAATAAAAAAAATAACCGGTAAAACAGTAAAGAATTACACTATTGATTTATGTGATCCTGAAAAAACAGAATCCATTTTTAAATCAGAAAAAAATATAAAAGCAATCATTCATTTTGCAGCGTTCAAGTCTGTTCCGGAATCTGTTACCAATCCTCATAAATATTATCACAACAATATTAACTCTTTACTCAATCTTTTGGAATGCTGTAAAAAATATAATGTAAACAGCTTCATTTTTTCGTCTTCCTGCTCCGTTTATGGCAATATTGCCACGCTGCCTGTTAAAGAGAACAGTCCGCTAGGCAAGGCCGAATCACCTTATGCCTACACCAAGCAGGTAGGTGAAGAAATATTAAAAGATTATGTAAATGCATATCCCCAACTTCAAGCGATTGCGCTTCGTTATTTTAACCCGGTAGGTGCCCATTTATCAGGACTGATCGGTGAATCACCGATAAATAAAGCAGCCAACCTGTTTCCCATTATTACCCAAACAGCTGCAGGTAAACTAAAAGAAATGACTGTGTATGGAAAAAATTATGATACCCGCGATGGTAGCTGTATTCGTGATTATATACATGTTACCGATGTGGCAATTGCTCATGTAAAGGCTTTTGAACTGCTTGAAAAAAAAGATGCAAAGGCAAATTTTATCATTTATAACCTGGGTACAGGTAATGGTGTGAGTGTTCTGGAAGCCATTCATTCATTTGAAAAAATATCTGGTAAAAAACTGAATTATCGTGTAGGAGAAAAACGTGCAGGAGATGTTGTTGCGATCTATTCGGATACGAGTTTATCTGAAAAAGAACTTGGCTGGAAAACAAAATTCACATTGGATGAAATGATGGAAAGCGCCTGGAAATGGGAGTTAAACCTAAAAAAACAGAACGAAAACCAACAATAGCTCTTTAAATAAACCCTTTTAAACCCTTCCCAAAAACGCATTTTTTTCGTATCTTTACCACTACAATAGGAAATATGGATTTTTATGCAAGAGCAGCCTATCATTGATGTTGAAGCCGAAAAAAAGGAAATACTAAAACGCTATCGTGCGTTATTAAGAGCTTGTAGAAGAACCCTTGAAAAAGGCGACAAGTTGCTGATCAGAAAAGCCTTTGATATTGCCTTGGAAGCGCATAAAAATATGCGCCGGAAATCCGGTGAACCCTATATTTATCATCCTTTGGCCGTTGCTCACATTTGTGCCGAAGAAATTGGATTGGGAACAACATCCGTTGTTTGTGCACTGTTACATGATGTAGTAGAAGATACGGATCTTACCCTGGATGATATTCAACGCTTGTTTGGGGAAAAAGAAGCTAAAATTATTGATGGATTAACCAAAATATCCGGTGTGTTCGATCAAAGCTCTTCTTTACAGGCTGAGAATTTCCGAAAAATGTTACTTACACTTTCAGACGATGTTCGGGTCATTCTTATTAAACTCGCCGACCGTCTGCACAACATGCGCACCCTGGATAGCATGCAACGTGACAAGCAACTGAAGATAGCTTCTGAAACATTATATTTATATGCTCCGTTGGCCCATCGTCTGGGGCTAAATGCAATTAAAACCGAAATGGAGGATCTGGGACTGAAGTACACAGAGCCCCTCATATTCAACAATATTGAACAACGGTTAAAAGATACCGAGCCGGAACGAAAAAAATTCATTACCAAATTTATCGTTCCGATTAAAGAAATTCTGGAGGAACAAGGCCTGCATGCAAAAATTATCGGACGTCCCAAGTCCATTTTCTCTATTTGTAATAAGATTAAAAACAAAGGTGTTCCTTTTGAAGAGATCTATGATATATTCGCGATCCGTATTATTATTGATACACCACCGGAAAGAGAAAAAGCAGACTGCTGGCGTGTTTATTCCATTGTAACCGATTTTTATCATCCCAGTCCGGATCGCTTGCGCGACTGGATATCCACTCCGAAAGCAAATGGCTATGAAAGCTTGCATACGACCGTTATGGGACCAGAAGGAAAATGGGTGGAAGTACAAATCCGTACAGTACGAATGGATGAGCTTGCTGAAAAGGGATACGCTGCACACTGGAAATATAAAGACAGTGCTAATGAAAGCCAGCTGGATGACTGGATACGTAAAATAAGGGAGATACTTGAAAGTCCGGAAGAAAATGCGCTGGAATTCCTGGATGATTTCAAATTAAATCTTTTTGCAGAAGAAATCTTTGCTTTTACACCAAAGGGTGAAATGAAAACACTTCCTGTAAATGCTACAGCACTTGACTTTGCATTTGAGATACACACACAGGTTGGTGAAAAATGCATTGGTGCCAAAGTAAATC
>CAZMRM010000118.1:0-10317 GCA_964568515.1 uncultured Chitinophaga sp.
TGGAAGAAGAACGCCGTTTGTTTTATGTAGCCATTACCCGGGCAGAAAAAAGAGTGATCCTCTCCTACTCCACTTCCCGTTACCGTTGGGGCAACCTGATTTATTCCGAACCCAGCCGTTTTATTGAAGAGCTGGACAGCAAATATGTGGAACTTCCGCTGGAAAGCAATAATACAGCAATGTACAGCGAACAAACCTATACACCCAAAACCAGACTCCATGTTTCCAAACCCAGGGAAACATTTGTACAACGACCGGTGATCGGCAAAAAATTGGTAAAAGTGAATGCAGCAGCAAAAAACAGCTCTGATTTTGATACCGAAAGTTTGCGTAACCTGGAAGTCGGAATGGAAGTGTTACACGACCGGTTTGGAAATGGAAAAATAGTAGCAATGGAAGGCGTGTTCCCCAATAATAAAGCAACCGTGTTCTTCCAGGAGGCCGGTGAAAAACAATTATTAATAAAATTTGCCAAACTTAAAATTATAAACGCATGATGACTAAACTGAAATATTGGTTATTGTCACGCTTCTCAAAAAAAACCAGTTATACACGACCTATGAACACAACAGCCACTTCCAAAAAATCAATTTATGATGTGAAACTAAAAGCATTGGATGGGAAAGAAATTGATTTTCATCAGTATCAGGGTAAAAAGATCCTGATTGTGAACACCGCTTCCGAATGCGGTTACACGCCACAGTACGAAGAGTTACAATACCTGCATGAAAAGCACGGAAACAAAGTAACGGTACTTGGATTTCCTGCCAATAATTTTGGCTCCCAGGAACCAGGAAGCAATGAAAACATTGCCGCTTTTTGCACTAAAAACTATGGCGTTACTTTTCAATTGTTTGCGAAATCCAGTGTATTGCCCCCTGATCAGAACCCGCTTTACAAATGGTTAACGGAGCCTGATTTGAATGGCTGGAACAGTGAGGCACCCAACTGGAACTTTTGCAAGTACCTGATCGATGAAAAAGGTGAATTATTAAAATTTTATTCATCCGGCATAAAGCCGCTGAGCCCTGAAATTACAGATGCCTTATAAGATCCGCAAAACCGGTTCCTCCTATGCGCCTCTTGAAATTTCATACCCGCACTTTATTAAAAATGACCTGCCCGCTAAAAAAACGTAATGACCTGCTTTAGGGAAGACCCGGCGTTTCCTGTCAGCTACGGGAACCGTCCGTGTTTTTACAATTGACAGGATCATTGTATCAGCCCTCCTCTATCTGCCGAAAAAAACGGGGTTTCAGAAAAGGAAGATGGATTTGTATCCATGAGTGGAATTTCAGGGGCCGGTGTTGCCATATCATTCACAAACCGGTCAATTTGTTTTTCGTCCACATTCGGCATGCAAATGATGTGTGACCATCCGTCTTCACTTGCCAATTGCCACTTCATTTTAATACTTCTTCCGGGTGTCGGAAAAACCACAGTGAAGGTATTCGGATTTCGCCAGGCCTGTATACCTGCTTTTTTTAACTGCTGTTCTGCATACACAGCCATGTTCAAACTGTGCTGCACCCGTTGTCTTAAGCCGCTTATACCCAGGGAATGGATACGGTACCATAACAGCAAGGGCCCCAGTCCGTTTCTGGATCCGGTAATGGTAGTATCGCTGCTGCCGATGTAAGAAACAGATTTGGCAATGCGGTCACGGTTACTTTTTTTAACGAGTACCAGTCCACAGGGAAAAGGTGAGCCTAAAAATTTATGTCCGCTGATGGCAATGCTGTCTGCCCCATCTTTAAAATCAAAAGAGGGACGGGGTTCAAGAAAGGCGCTATAACCTCCGGACAACGCACCATCCGAATGGATATAATGTTGTTGAATGGCATTCTGTTTTAAAATTTCCCTGATCAGATTCACACGGTCCCTCGCTTCTGTCATGGTCGTACCAATATTGGCAAGAACGATGGCCGGCAGGTGCCGGTTCATTCTTAAAGCCGTATCCAGATCTTCATAATCCATTTCGCCGGAGGTCATTGTTTTAATCACAATGCCAGGCATGTTCAGCAAATGAATGTTTTTCTGAACACTGTAATGTGTTGCTGCCGAATAATACACCATGGCTTTGGGATAAAGTTCCCGGGCCAGGTAAAGCCCGTAAAGGTTTCCTTCCGAACCCCCATTGGTTACATATCCCCAGTAATCATCAGCATCTGCCCGGAAAAGACGGGCAAAAAAATGAATGACCTCCCGTTCCATTTCTTTGGTATCTACTCCATAAGTGGATTCGGTAAATGGATCACCGAGATTGTTGAGCGGATACTGAAAAAAAGGTAACAGTTCGTGATAGTCAAAGTCTTTGGATACCGGAAAACCCAGAAAATTTTGTGTCCGTTCTGCTACTTTTTTATGCAATAGTTTCAGCATATCCTGATGCATTTCATTTAACATAATAATCAGTTTATTTTTTCCATAAATTTACTATGTTTGTAATTATTAAACTATATATTACATAAATTAAGAATGAATAAACTATTTAATTGTTTATTTCAGTTATTATTATCTTTAAATACTATTTTTAAGACTCATTTTCAGTTAAATCGAACTACCTGTGAAAACCCTTGATACAATTGACCGGAAAATTTTAAAGCTTCTTCAGAAAGATGCACGCCTCAACACCAAAGAAATTGCAGATAAGATCGGTTTGTCTGTTACACCGACTTATGAGCGTTTAAAAAAAATTGAAAAAACAAAGATCATTAAAGGCTATGTGGCTTTGCTCGATCAGAAGGCCATTGGTAAAAACTGTTCCGCCTTTTGTACAATATCGCTGCGTTTACATTCGGCTGCTTTGCTGAAACAATTTGAACAGGCGCTGCGATCTTTTCCGGAAGTAATGGAATGCTATCACGTGGCAGGCGCCTACGATTATCTGATCAAGGTGGTTGTCAATAACATGGACGATTACAAAAATTTACTGGTGAACAAACTGGCAGCGATCGAAAATGTATCGAATGTGCACAGCGCCTTTATTATGACAGAAATCAAGCATGAAACAGCTTATGAGTTGGGGCATTGACCGCGTTAACCGAAACTTTGGCGCATGAACAAAGCTTTACTGCGTGAACCGAAGCTTTACCTTAGGTTTAGCGTAGGTTCAAAGCTTCACCAATTTTTTCACTGCATATTGTTTTTTGGAAGTAAGAATAACAGAATAAATTCCTTTTGCCAGGGAGGAAACATCAATCTGTTTGTCGGATGTGCTGATCACAACCTTACCGGTCATATCACAAATAGTAACGAGTATTAACTGCTCACCTGTTACATGAAGCTGATCAACACACGGATTGGGGTACAATTCGGCTGCAACTGTTTTTTCGTTTTTTAATTCTTCGATACCTACCAGGTTGTTCAGTTTATATTTTCTGAAAAACAACCAGATCTTTTCTGTTGCATTAAAATCCTGGTTGGTAACGCCTATTTTATAAGGGGATCCGGGCCAGGTATGCCCGCCGTTCAGTACCTTATAAAATTCGCACGTTGCTCCCAGATCGCCATCTTTATAGAGGTAATGGACTGCCTTACAACTATCTGCTTTATCAATGTCGGGAACACTGTCGATGAGAGGCGTTGGATCGCATTTATTTTTTTTGACCCAAAAACCGATCAGTGTATCGATGGGTAGCATGGCAGAATTGCCGGTGTAAGGTACCGTATTGTCTGCGGTTCCCTGTATTTGCATAACCGGCACCACACGACCCGGAAAACAGTTACCATACTGAGTCACAAACATACTTCCGGTGACTGATGCAATGGCTGCAATTTTATTATTGAGTGCACAGGCCAGCGTATGACTCATGAACCCACCATTACTCATTCCACAAGCATATACACTGTTGGGATCAATGGTATATTGTGAACTGATGTGATCGATCAGCGTGGAGATAAAATCCACATCATTTACCAGCGTAGGAGATATTCCCGCGTTCCAGAACTGCGATCCTCCATAAACGGTACCATTGGGATAAACGACGATAAAATTCGCGGTATCGGCAATGGGCATAAAGTTGGAGTATGCCTGTTCCTGCAATGCATTGGAAGTATAGCCATGCATATCCACGACCAATGCACTTGCTGTTTTGGGATCGTAACTTTTAGGAATGTACAAACGGTAATTTCGAAAGATCTCTCCTGTTTTAATACTGTCAATCACTGTTTTTTGTGAAAAGGCACTGATTGACAGAAACAATAAGGCACATACGAACACATTAATTTTTTTCATGGGGATGTTTTTAAAAATTAATGCTTCAAAAATACAAAATAAAAGAGTGAAGCAAAAAGAAAATGCCACTTCCTGCAGAAACAGAAAGTGGCATCCGTAAAAAGAAAAAATCAGCTGTTCAACATTACCGGCATCACCAGCATCAGAATATCTTCTGCCGCATTTTCTTTCTCTGCAGGTAATAAAATCCCGGCACGGTTAGGAGCCCTCATTTCCAGGTTCACATTTTCACAATTCAGATTACTTAACATTTCTGCAAGAAATTTAGAATTGAATCCTATTTCCATATCCTCCCCACTGTACTGACAAGTCAGACGCTCACTTGCTTCGTTTGCAAAATCAAGGTCCTCAGCGGATATGCTCAATTCGCTGCCTGCAATTTTCAAACGAACCTGGTGTGTTGTTTTATTGGAAAAAATAGAAACACGTTTAATGGAGTTCAGGAAAGAAACCCTGTCAACGGTTAGTTTGTTTGGATTTTCTTTAGGGATAACCGCTTCATAATTAGGGTACTTACCGTCAATCAAACGGCAGATCAAATTGGTATTGTCAAAGGAAAAGAAAGCATTCGTATTGTTGTAATCAATTTTTACATTCCCTCCTGCATTTGCCAGTGTATTTTTCAGTAAGTTCAATGGTTTTTTAGGAATAATGAAGGCGGATGCGCTATTAGCTTTGGCATCGTTTCTTTTGTAACGTACCAGTTTATGAGCATCTGTGGCCACAAAAGTAATACTGTCGGTTCCAAGCTGACAATATACACCAGACATTACCGGACGCAGTTCATCATTTCCCGTTGCAAATATTGTTTTGTTAATAGCTGCTGCTGCAACACTTGCTTCTATTTCCAAAGAAGAGGGCGACTCCATGTTCGGAATTTTCGGGAACTCCTCCCCGTTATGACCGGTAAGTTTGTATTTCCCGTAATCCGAAATGATCTCGATCCCTAATTTTTTAGGATCAACGTTAAAGGTCAATGGCTGATCGGCAAATGTTTTCAAGGTTTCCAGCAATAGTTTTGCAGGAATGGCAATGCTTCCCGTATCTTTTGATTCGATGGCAATGATCGTGGTCATTGTCGTTTCCAGATCGGAAGCTGAAATCTTCAATTGGTTTTTATCTACTTCGAATAAAAAATTATCCAGAATCGGCAATGCATTATTGGAATTAAGCACGCCACTGATAACTTGTAATTGTTTTAATAAGGAGGTGCTGGAAACAATGAATTTCATATAATTAGGGTTTAATTAGATTCGTTTAATCGGTAATTGTGCAAGAACAAATATAAGGCATTCCAAAGCCTTATATTTTCTAAAACACATTAGTTTCCAACTGACTTTTTAACAAAAAAACTTCCCATTTACAAGGGTTTACAAGGATTAGTTAATAAAAGCCGGGAAGCCGGAATTTAAAAAAAACAGACATTCTCCGCTTTATTAAAAAAGGAAACAGGTTCCTCAAAAGGATGGTTTCTCTTCGTACCGCTTTGTTTATTTCTTCCGGAAATAATCAACCGGTGGCAGCACCTTTCCAAACACATAATACTGCAAGACGACCAATTCTTTGCTATCATCGATCCTTGCATTCATACGTTCCTGATCATACAGGATCTCCTGACCATTTACATCCTGTTCCCCTTTCTTTTTTGGATAGCGGGCATAGAATTCAACACGGCGGGAGCTGCCGTCTTTATCCGTTACGGTAAGGATGTTCAAGGGTTGTGAATGAAGGACAGAGTCCATTTGTTCCTGACTGAGCACATCTTCAAAAGCTTCAAAATTCAAATTCTGAAAATAGGCCAGGTATTGCTTCACGGAGATGGTATCCAGGTCAGCGATCGTTTTTTTATCTTTCAGTGTTCTTACTTCATAACTGTTGTTGCCATTTGCAAGTACTTCATAACCCAATCCGGGTTTAAAGGGAATTTCAAGCCGCACGGATTGAATATGATCAGGATGGTACTTAAATACGGTAAGGTCCCTCCAGCTTTTTTCGTCTGTAAAATAGCGGGTGGTAAGGTATCCCTCAAAGCCGGGAATATAGGTTATAAAAGGTTTTGCAGAGGGTTTCATGGTTGCCGCATCAATCAGTATCATATAGGTACCCGTTTGATCCTGTGTTTCTGTTCCGACATAATAGGCCTTCACCAATTTACTGCCTTGATAGATCTCACATTTTACAGCTGCACCTGATAAATTCTTGATCACATTGTCCTGTGCCTTTTTACCTACCGGCTCTTTCACATCTACTTTTCTGATGGTATACAACAGCGTTTTTATGGCATCCCTGCGTGCAATAAATTTTCCATTCACCATCCAGATACCGGTTGGCTGACGTTCCAGTGTAATGGTTTTGTTTTCTTTATCGGCCAGAAATATTTTTGTGATCGCAGCAGTATCCTCCACAGCAAAGTCACGCAGGGTTTCCTTAATGGTACCTTTCTTATTATTAAAAATCAACCAGCAGGATAAACCACCCAACAACACAACAATAACAATAGGCACTCTGTTTCTTTTTTTCTTCATGGGTACTAGCGGGCATATTTACGTTTTCGTATAAAATGAAAAAGGATCCCGGTAAGTGCTATACACACTAAGGGCAATACCGTGTTAATGATTTTCCATTTGGTACCTTCGGCTTTCACTTTCTTTTTATCGAGCAGGCGCAAGGTCAGCTCCCTTGCTCTGACACTGATCAATCCGGAATCATCACACAGATAATTCATACAGTTTAAAATAAAATTCTTATTGCCATATGTTTGGTTGGTCGCCCGGTCGTATCCCAGTGGCAATGGTTTTCGGGAAGAATATTGTATTTCATTGCGAAGGATATCACCATCCGAGATCACGATCATTTTAGTGGCGACTCCATTGGCTTTAAAACCAATACTGCTGTCCAATGCTATTTTAGGTGGAATACGGTTCTTATAAAGTGATTCAAACTCACCTTCCAGTAACAGAGCAACAGGGCGATAAGAATCGGTAAAGCTGCTTTCATCGGGCTGTATAAAAACAGTTTGTAAAAATACACGTACAGGTGCATTGTTTACTTTGGAGTATCTGGAGGATTGCAGCAATACTGTTTTTGTTATTCCTTTGGCCGATACGGTGTCTATGCTTGCAGCATATTCGAGCTTTATGAGATCCAGGTTCTTCGAAATCGGATGCTTGATGGTGGGTGTAATGAGCGGTGAAAAGATCCAGGGCATGGGTTCAAACCGTGGCTGTTGTCCTTTCATCGCCCTGTTAACAGGGATAACGGCCGATTGCAGGTCCAATATCATATTTTGATTGATGCGTGCACCATATTTAAAAAGCATGTCATCCAGATTCAAATCGAACGGAGCAGCAATCGTCCAGGATTTTCGAACCAGCGTATCCATATCGGTATTCAGAGGATCAATGGCCCAAAGTACTTTCCCGCCTTTCATGATGTATTGGTCAATAATAAATTTATCTTTTTCAGAAAAAGCAGAATCCGGCTTTGCAATTACTATGGCTTTTAAGCCATCCAGTGCATCCAGGCGTTCATTGATGGTGACCCGTTTGGTAATATAGAATTCATTCAATGCATGAGCAATATCATAAGTGCCTATAGTATCCAGCTCTCCTTGTCCGTCAATAAACCCTATCGCAGGCTTTATCCGTACGGTCAGATTACGGATACAACTCGCGAATTCATATTCCAGTGCCTGAACCGAATTGTTGAGCTGCGCTTCTGCCGACATGGTCATCTGTGTTTTTAGCAGGAGCCATGGACATTCATGTCCTCTGTAACTCACTATTGCTCCCGGCCAGATGATTTGCCGGGTAGTGCCCGCTTCGGTTTTATTTTCCAGATTGAAGGGCTGCAAGCCTTTATCGGCAAGCTGTTTAAAGACTTCATTCTGCTGCTTTTTATCCGGATTTTCAGAAGGATTTATAAATTCATATTCAATATTATCATTGGAGTAAATACGAAACTCATCCAGCATTTCTTTTGTTTCATTTCTCAGCTTTTTAAATCCGGCAGGAAAATCACCATCCAGGTAAACCTTTACATACACCACATCATCCAGGCCGGCCAATAATTTTTTGGTAGCACCGGAAAGTGTATATCTTTTTTCGGAAGTAAGGTCAAACCGCTGAAAAAGAAAGGAACAGACAATGTTCAGAAAAACCAGGATCAGGATCACCAATCCCAAAGCAGTTAAATCACGTTTTCTATTTCTTTTTGTACTCATCGTTTCAAATCAAATTGTCCTTACCATTTTCTGCTTTCCAACACCGTTCTGGTGCTGTATATAAAAAGTGCTATCAGACTCAGAAAGTAAACCGCATCCCGTGTATCGATCACACCGCGACTCATGGATACATAATGATTATTGATCCCAAGTGCTTGTATGAATGTGTCCAACCTTCCGAAAATGGAGAAGGATCCAATGAAATCAAAACCGGCATATATAAAAAAGCATAAAAACAAGGCAAGGATAAAAGAAATGACCTGATTGTCGGTAATGGCAGAAGCAAAGATACCGATCGCAACAAATGCCGCACCCAGAAAAAGCAATCCGATATAAGATCCCCACATACCACCGGTATCAATGTTTCCAACAGGATTTCCCAGGCGATAAACCGAATAAAAATAAATAAGTGTAGGTAATAATGAAAAGAGAACAAGTAAAAAACCGGCAGTATATTTTGCAAGGATGATCTGCATTTCCGTAAGCGGACGGGTTAACAGCAACTCAATGGTTCCTGTTTTTTTTTCATCTGCAAACGAACGCATGGTAATGGCCGGTATCAAAAACAAAAATACCCAGGGAGCAATAATAAAAAGGGATTCGATGGTGGCATAACCGCTGTCCAGTACGTTTGCATTAAAACTGGAATTTGCATCCGAATTAATGACCCACATAAAAAGGCTGATGAGCAACAGGAAGACACCAATAGCCACATATCCTATTAATGAACTTAAGAAACTGCTTATTTCCTTCTTTAAAAGTGTATACATATATGGACGGCTAAATTACATTTTTTTTTTTCAACTTCGCCAAGGCTTCGTCGAACACAGACACCTCACCAAGACCCGGCGTATACAACAGCCTGACAAAGACTCCGGTCACTCCGGATTATCTGAAGCGACTTGCCTGCAACAAGGTGTTTTCACGTGTGCAGGGTTGTTTTGTTTACGAAAATACAGATTCTCTATCGGAGATGCTTTAAAATATATTAATTTTGAGGCTCTTTAACCTGTTAAAAACTGTTAACTAAAAAAATTATGAAAGTTTTAAAATTTGGAGGAACATCTGTTGGATCAGCAGCGCGTATGCACGCACTTGTGGATCTTATTCATGACAATGATCCCAAAATTGTAGTATTGTCCGCAATGAGCGGTACAACCAATAGTCTGGTTGATATCTCCTCTGCATTACATGCAGAAGACCATTCAAAAGCAAAAGAGTTAACCGATGCACTCAAGAAGAAGTATGAAGGAGTGATTAAAGA
This sequence comes from uncultured Chitinophaga sp., assembly GCA_964568515.1. GTDB lineage: Bacteria > Bacteroidota > Bacteroidia > 2-12-FULL-35-15 > 2-12-FULL-35-15 > 2-12-FULL-35-15. The sequence goes on from CAZMRM010000118.1 coordinate 9,724, forward strand.
ATTGTACAAGACGGAAAAAGCACTGGCAAAAGGAAAGGAACTCATAGAATCTCATTTTAATTACATACACGCTTTTAATAATAACCCGTTTACCATAAAAGAAGAACGGGCCATCCTTGCACAGGGAGAGTTACTTTCCACAGCCATGTTTCACTATTACCTGGAAGAGATCAACATTGACTCAGTACTTTTACCGGCATTGAACTTCATGCGTATTGATGAAAACGAAGAACCGGATATGGCATACATTGATTCGGCGATTGCAACGGAACTGGCAAAATACAAAGGACAAAAATTATTCATTACCCAGGGATACATTTGCAGAAATGCAGTAGGAGAGATTGACAACCTGAAACGCGGAGGAAGTGATTATACGGGCACGATACTCGGTGCAGCGATACGTTCAGAAGAAATACAGATCTGGACCGATATTGACGGCATGCATAATAATGATCCACGGGTAGTGGACAAGACACATCCCATTGCTGAATTATCGTTCGATGAAGCAGCGGAGCTGGCTTACTTCGGAGCAAAAATATTGCATCCAACCTGCATTTTACCAGCCCAGATAAGGAACATCCCGGTACGTTTGCT
>CAZMRM010000119.1:0-10314 GCA_964568515.1 uncultured Chitinophaga sp.
CCATCATTGAAAGTATCCGGAGCTGACATGAAGCACCTGCCCTGCGTTGAGAATGCCTGGTTGGCAATAGAGGATGACACCATCGTAGGGTTTGGAAGCATGGATGAGTGGGAAGGGATTACGGATTGGAAAAATCTTCAGATCATTGATGCATCCGATAAAGTCGTAATGCCCTGCTACTGTGATAGTCATACCCACCTGGTATATGCAGGGAGCCGTGAAACAGAGTTTGTAGACAGGATCAATGGGTTAAGCTATGAACAGATCTTTGAACGAGGAGGGGGAATTCTAAACTCTGCAAAAAAATTACAGGAGGCAACAGAAGATGAACTGGTAACAAGTGCCCTGGCACGTATCTATGAAGTGATCCATTTGGGTACAGGAGCAATTGAAATAAAAAGCGGATATGGTTTAAGTATCGATTCTGAATTAAAAATGCTCAGAGTTATTCAGAGGTTAAAAAAGCTATCGCCCATTCCTGTCAAAGCAACATTTTTAGGAGCACATGCTGTTCCTGCCAACTATAAAAATGACAAAAAAGGGTATATCGGCCTTCTTATCAATGAGCTAATGCCTCTTATTGAAAAGGAACGATTAGCCGAATATTGTGATGTTTTTTGCGAACAAAACTATTTTACTCCGGAAGAAACAATAGAAATACTAACCGCAGCAAAAAGACATGGTATGATACCCAAAGTGCATGCTGAGCAATTGAGTAATTACGGGGGTGTGCTGGCCGGCGTTACCACAGGTGCCATTAGTGTTGACCATTTGGAATATGTGGGTGATAAAGAAATAGAAGCATTAAAAAATTCTCAAACCATGCCTACTGTTCTTCCTGGCGCCGCATTTTTCATAAATCTTCCTTTTCCTCCTGCCCGTAAAATGATGGACGCCGGTTTGCCCATAGCTGTAGCCAGCGATTATAATCCGGGGACCAGCCCGAGCGGCAATATGAATTTAATGCTTTCCTTTTGTTGTGTTCAATACAAAATGACACCGGAAGAAGCAATTAATGCAGCAACAATCAATTCGGCTTATGCCATGGGACTAAGTGAAACACATGGTAGCATAGCTGTTGGAAAAAAAGCGAACTTGTTTATCACAAAAGAAATCCCAGGGTATGCTTTTATTCCCTATTCGTTTGGGAACAATTTAATTGAAACGGTGATTATCAATGGAAAGATCATTGATCACAAATAACCTGTTAAGATGGATCGCATAATGAATCATGTAAAAATCTATACTCCTAAAATACTGTCAGGATATATACGCATACGAGCGGGAGAAACAAAATTAGGAGAATGCATCCAAACCGTTTCCTCTAAAAATATAAAAAAAAATTTAGCCGAAAGCAGGGCGACCTTTGTACTTATTGGCTTGCCGGAAGATATAGGAATACGTGCCAATTATGGACGTGGCGGCAGTCATTCGGCCTGGGAACCGGCACTTGTTAATTTATTAAATGTACAGAGCACCACATTTTTAAAAGGAGATGAACTTCTTGTTTTAGGGCACATTGATTTTGAAGACCTATTGCAACGATCCAACAAACTAAACACAGCTACAGAAGCCGGTATACAAAAGTTGCGTCAATTGTGTTCAGAGATCGATGAACGAGTAGCCCCAGTTGTTCAGCAAATTGTAGAGGCTGGCAAAATTCCTTTAATTATCGGCGGCGGACATAACAATTCGTATGGCAATATTAAGGGAACGGCACAAGGACTAAAGGCCACAGGAAAAAATACGCTAGCAGCCATCAATTGCATTAATTGTGATGCTCATAGCGATTTCAGGGCATTGGAAGGCAGACACAGTGGAAATGGCTTTAGCTATGCTTTTCATGAAAATTACCTTTCAAAATATGCCATGGTTGGTTTGCATGAAAATTACAATTCCTCTGCTGTTGTAAAACAACTTGAAAAGCATCCGAAAAGAATCCGATACAGCTGGATGGAAGATATTTTAATAAGAGAAAAATTAAGTTTTAAAAAGGCAGTTTCCGAGGCAATCGGATTTTGCAGAAATAATTTTTATGGTGTTGAACTGGATATGGATGCTATTGAAAATATTCCTTCCAGTGCCAAAACGTCGAGTGGTATAAGTCCAAACCAGGCAAGACAGTTTGTAACATTAGCGGCAACAAAACATGCAGTATATCTGCACATTCCGGAAGCGGCACCTATATTGTCGCACATTAAGGCGGATAATAAAACCGGCAAATTAATCGCCTATCTAATAACCGATTTTATGAAATCCTATTTAAATAACGCATATAAAAAATAAAAAAATGGCCCAATTAATTGAATGTGTACCCAATTTCAGCGAAGGCAATGATTTAACAATCATTAAACAAATAACCACAGAAATAGAATCCATTGAGGGAGTACGTATTTTAAATATTGACCCGGGAAAAGCTACCAACCGAACGGTTGTTACTTTTGTTGGACCACCACAGGCTGTTGTAGATGCAGCTTTTTTAGCCATCAAAAAAGCCGCTGAGCTAATTGACATGAGCAAACATAAAGGAGAGCATCCGCGAATGGGGGCAACCGATGTTTGTCCGTTGATTCCGATATCCGACATCAGCATGGAGGAAACCTCGATCTATGCAAAGCAATTAGGAGAACGGGTAGGAAATGACTTACATATTCCTGTTTATTTATATGAAGCCTCTCAACCAAACAAAAAGAGAAACAACCTGTCCATCATCAGAGCCGGTGAATACGAGGGCTTTTTTAAAAAAATCAAACTGCCTGAATGGGAACCGGATTATGGTCCCCAGGAACACTCTGTAAAATCCGGCTCAACGGTAATCGGTGCCCGGGATTTTTTAATTGCTTACAACATTAATCTGAATACGACCTCTGTAAGACGTGCAAATTCCATTGCCTTTGATGTGCGGGAAACAGGAAGAGTAAAACGGGAAGGGAATCCGATTACCGGAAAAATAGTAAAAGACAGCAATGGGGCTCCGGTATATGTTCCCGGAACATTAAAATCGGTTAAAGCAATAGGTTGGTACATACAGGAATATGGAATCGCTCAAATTTCTATGAATTTAACCAATATAAGTGTTACACCGGTCCATATTGCCTTCGATGAAGTTTGTAAAAGGGCCACAGAAAGAGGGATACGTGTAACAGGGTCGGAGCTGATTGGTCTTATTCCTTTGAATTGCCTGCTGGATGCAGGTCGCTATTTTTTAGCCAAACAGCAACGTTCAACTGGTGTTTCAGAACAAGAATTAATTAAAATTGCCGTTAAATCATTAGGACTGGATGACCTGGCTCCATTTGAACCAAAGGAACGTATTATTGAATATTTATTGGCAAATCCTTCCCAAAATACCCTCATAAGAATGGATCTTGCCAATTTTGCTGATGAAACAGCCAGTGAAAGTCCTGCTCCCGGAGGAGGTTCTATTGCTGCTTATGTAGGAGCACTTGGAATTTCATTAGGAACAATGGTTGCCAATTTATCAGCTCATAAACCCGGTTGGGATGATAAATGGTCGCTGTTCTCCGACTGGGCAGTAAAAGGACAACATTTTAAAAACCAATTGTTGAAAAAGGTGGACGAAGATACACTTGCCTTCAATCAGATTATGAGCGCTTATTCGCTACCAAAAAATTCTGAAGAAGAAAAAAATGAGCGAATAAAAACCATACAGGAAGCTACGAAATATGCAACAGAAGTTCCTTTTGAGGTCATGAAAATCTGTTATAAGTCTATGGAGGTAATTAAAGCAATGGCTGAGAATGGAAACCCCAATTCAATAACGGATGCAGGCGTAGGTATTATCTGTGCAAGTGCCGCAATTAGCGGCGCATTCTTAAATGTAAAAATAAATGCATCCGGATTAACAGATAAGACATTCGCCGAGAAACTAATTGCAGAAGGCAACGTAATACTGGAAAAAGCGAAGGCATTAGAACACGATATACTTCGCACTGTTAATTCAAAAATTCCAATCCATGTCGATTCTAAAACAAATTCGTAAATACCTTCAGACCCATCTTTTTTTCAGAAGGATATTTTATTCGTTTTTTTTTCGACTAATCTTACTCGACTTTAAAAAAAATCAATCATTACTGGTGTTCTGGTTGATTTTCTTTGCCATCATCACTGATAATCTGGCTACACGTTATGGTGTTTCTTATTTATTTCTTGGTCCTGAGTACCTCGACAATATTAACTTTTTATCTTATTTCATTACCGGATTTGCCTGTGGCGGGTTTATCATGGCTTACAATATTTCCAGCTATGTCAAAAACGCATTTCGCTTTCCTTTTTTGGCAACACTTAAAAATCCATTTCTGAAATATTGTCTTAATAATTTTTTCTTACCATTCAATTTTTTCATGTTGTACATCGTACGCATCTACTTTTTTTTAAAAGGAGAAGGCAACATGACTATTTGGGAAATCCTGTTCATGATCTTTGCGTTCATATTTGGTATTACTGTGTTTCTCACCATTGCCTTTTTGTACTCCTGGAAAACAAACAAAGATATTACAAGACTTTACGGTATCCGTAGTTCTGAATATGAAGCAATAAAGGTCCATACACGAAAAATAATTTCGGGTCAACGGAACCCCAGTCTTATTAAGGAATCCAGAGATTGGTATGTAGAGACCTATTTACTTACTCCTTTTAAATTAAGATTGGTGCGCTCTGTTCGTCACTATAAAAAAGAAATCTTAAGAGCTGTCATTAAGCAAAACCACAATGCGGCCTTTATCTATCAAATCTCCTCTATCATCACATTGTTATTATTAGGGTTTCTTTCTCATGTTCCTGCGTTCGAGATTCCTGCCGCAGCAAGCATCTTCTTGCTTTTTACAATGTTCATCATGCTTTTTTGCTCCTTCTATACCTGGCTCAGAGGATGGTCAACAGTCATTTTTGTATTGTTCCTGGTTTCGTTCAACTTTTTACATAAAGTGGTAACACCTTCATCCGTGAATAAGGCATACGGATTAAATTATGATACTGTTAAAGCCGGCTATAATTATGATCAGTTCAAACAAATTGACAAGCAACATTATCTTTTAAGTAATGATATCAATAATACCTTAGAAATTTTAGAGAAATGGAAACAAAAAAATACAGACCCTGCATTTCCTGATAAAAAACCCAAGCTTGTATTCATTAATACCAGTGGTGGGGGTTTACGTTCTGCTCTATGGACATTTTATGCAATGCAACGCATCGACAGCTTATCCAATGGTAATCTGATGAAACGGATTCAATTAATTACGGGTTCTTCCGGAGGCATGGTGGGTGCTTCCTACATACGTGAACTTTATGCATTAAAGCAAAAAAATAATGCTGTTAATTATTATAGCGACGTTTATCTGAATAACATGTCGAAGGATATTTTAAATCCTATAACATTTAGCATTGCTACCAGTGAATGGTTTTTCCCCATTAAAAATTTCACTGTTGATAATCACACTTATGCCCAAGACAGAGGATATGCTTTTGAAGCAAAATTAAATCATAATACCAATAATGTTTTTAATAAACGGTTAGGCGATTATTTGCTACCGGAAAGCAACTCACAAGTTCCAATGATGATCTTCTCTCCCTGTATCGTGAATGATGGAAGAAAATTACTGATATCTCCCATAGGTATTTCTTATTTGACTCAAAATTCGATCACTAAAAATATCCAATACAACAAGTTGTTTGATGCGATTGATTATTCCCGTTTTTTTGAGCAGCAGGGTGCTTCAAAAACTTTGTATACCAGCATATTGAGAATGAGTGCAACATTTCCTTATGTATCACCAATTGTGTCATTACCCAGCGAACCCAGAATAGAAATTATGGATGCAGGTTTACGTGATAATTTTGGATTGGAAACAACTTTACGCTTTATCAATACTTTCAATGACTGGATTGCTAACAATACCAGTGGTGTGCTGATCATTCAGATAAGAGATAAAAATAAAAATGTTCCGATTGATGAAAATCCTTCGCAAACATTGATGGAGGCACTGTCGCGTCCAATGGGCAGTTTTTACGGAAGCCTTTTTGAAGTACAGGATTATAATCAAAATCAACAAATACAGATGGCAGATACCTGGTGCAAATCCAAGATTGAGATTATTGATCTTCAGTTACGAAATGAGAAGAAAGATAAAATCTCATTAAGCTGGCATTTAACAAATAAGGAAAAAAAGAAAGTATTACGCTCCATCGATGTTCCTGAAAACCAAAAGGCAATTAATAAAATTGTTCAGCTGATCCAATAAATAAAAAATGCCTTGCAGGATAAACTTGCAAGGCATCGGTCAAAAATAAACTAAACTAATTTAAAACCAATTCGACAAACGTTTCATTTTTTAATTTTTTGATACTTAAAGCTTTTGAAAAATTAAGAATGTTGTTGATTACATTGTTTCCAGGCTCTTCCGAAAATTCATTTTTTAAATCAACCGCTTCCTTCATCTGTTCATTTGGCTCACTCATCTTTTTAGTAGTCGTTTTACTCATATGCTCTATTTTTAGTTAATATTATTACGATTATTTGAAACACATTAAGATAACGGTGAAGAATTTGACTTATTGCTAAACCTGAAAATAATTTATATTGCTGTTATCATAAAAGAAAAGCCACTGAATCAGTGGCTTTTCTTTTTTTGCTTATTTAAGCATTAATTATTACTTCTTTTTCTTCGATCATTTTTCTAAGATTGATAAGCGCATAACGCATACGCCCCAATGCAGTGTTAATACTTACGTTTGTTTGTTCTGAAATTTCTTTAAAACTCATATCATAGTAATGACGCATCATCAATACTTCTTTTTGCTCCATCGGCAATTGTTCAATCAGTTTACGAACATCTTTTCTCACCTGCCCCTGAATCATATCATCTTCTATATTCCGGTCCTTCAGCCCTAATACACTGAAAATATCAAACGCTTCCCCTTCGTCATTAACACCACCGCTAATAGTAGGCATGCGTTTGTTTCTTCGGAAAGTATCGATTATAAGATTGTGGGTGATGCGCAGTACCCAGGGTAAAAATTTACCTTCTTCATTATAGCTTCCTTTTTTCAGGGTGATAATGATCTTAAAAAAAGCATCCTGGAAAATATCTTCAGCTAAAGCCTTATCTTTCACTGTAAGCATTATATAACTAAAAATCCTGCGTTTGTGACGTTGAATTAATGTAGCAAGGGCTGCTTCGTCACCGTTAATGTAATTAATAACGAGTTCTTGATCGTCAATAAACTGTTTCTGTGTAGGCATAGGGACCTCCTTTTTTATTGTTAGTTAATTAATAAAAAAGTAACAGTTTATCTATATATGGATCTCCTTATTATTAAAATTTCAATTACAAATGTAATTGAAAAAGATTAGTACTAGTTTTTTCAGTAAAATCAATCCTTTTATGGGATTCCCATTTTACGTGAAAACAAATATACAGTAATATTCGAAAAAAACAAAAGTTAATTGATTAATTTTGCAAATCCTTCTGACCGGTTTTACATTTTTCCAGTAAAAAGGTTACAGGAGAACGCGTTTTAGTGATAGTGAAGGGTAAAAAATAACAAGGAGATTCAAAAATGTCAAAACCTGCTGATATAGAAAGCTTAAGTTCAAAAGAGTACATATTAATAAAAGGAGCAAGAGTTCATAATTTAAAAAACCTGGATGTTGCTATTCCAAGAAATAAACTGGTGGTTATAACCGGGCTTTCGGGATCCGGTAAATCCTCGCTTGCCTTTGATACGCTTTATGCGGAAGGACAAAGACGTTATGTAGAGAGCCTTTCATCCTATGCAAGGCAATTTTTAGGTCGTATTGATAAACCAGAGGTGGATTATATAAAAGGAATTTCCCCTGCAGTTGCCATTGAACAAAAAGTAAATACCCGAAACCCACGTTCTACCGTTGGAACTTCCACTGAAATTTATGATTACCTAAAATTGTTATATGCCCGTATAGGAAAAACTTTTTCACCTGTCTCCGGCAGACAGGTAAAGCGGGATACAGTAACCGACGTGGTGAAATACGTCAATTCGCTACCTGACCAAAGCAGAATTTTGATCCTGGCCCCTTTAAAAAGGCAGCAAGATAAATCCTTGAAACGGCAGCTTGAATTACTTTCCCAACAAGGCTTCACAAGGATACAATTACAAGGTGTTACACATAAAATTGAAGATTTTCTGGAAACTAAATTCTCCGAAAAAGAACCTCTTTCTATTGTGATTGATAGAATTACCGTAAAACAGGAGGATGAGGATAACGAAAATCGTATTTCGGATTCGGTACAGACTGCATTTTATGAAGGAGATGGAGACTGTATCGTTCAGCTTGTTCCCGAAAATGTGGAAGTCAAAAAAGAAACGGTTTTTGCTGAAAAGGAGCCGAAAGGAAAAGCAACAAAATCAAAATCAAAACGGGCTGAAAGTCCTGTAATCGAAGAACAGGATAGCTCTATGGTTACTTTTTCAAACCGTTTTGAACTGGACGGATTGACCTTTGAAGAACCGACTGTACATTTTTTCAGTTTTAACAATCCTATTGGTGCCTGTAAAAATTGTGAAGGCTTTGGAAATGTTATGGGAATTGATGAGGACCTTGTGATCCCGAATAAAAATCTTTCGGTGTTTGAAGACGCGATTGTTTGCTGGAAGGGCGAAAAAATGAGTGAATGGAAGGATGTACTGATCAAACATGCTCATAAATTTGACTTCCCTGTTCACCGTCCTTATTACGATTTAAATGCAAAAGAAAGAAAATTACTATGGACAGGCAACAAGTACTTTGAAGGTCTAAATGCATTTTTCCAGTTTGTAGAGTCACAAGTGTATAAAATTCAATACCGTGTCATGTTATCGCGGTACCGCGGAAAAACCACCTGTCCGGAATGCATCGGCACTCGTTTACGAAAAGATGCTTCTTATGTAAGGGTCGCTGATAAATCCATTACAGATATTGTTCTAATGCCTGTGAAAGATGCTTTGGTATTTTATAAAAATATAAAGTTATCTACTCACGATACAGAGGTTTCCAAACGCATACTGCTGGAAATCACCAACCGTTTGCAATTCCTGGATGATGTAGGATTAGGATATCTAACATTGAATCGATTATCGAACACGCTGTCCGGTGGTGAATCTCAACGTATTAATCTTGCTACTTCCTTAGGAAGCAGCCTTGTAGGTTCTATGTATATTTTAGACGAGCCCAGTATCGGCCTTCATTCACGTGATACGGCGCGATTGATCAAAGTACTGACTTCTTTAAGAGATATTGGAAATTCTGTTATCGTTGTAGAACATGATGAAGAAATTATGCAAGCGGCAGATCAGCTTATTGATATAGGTCCGTTGGCAGGGACACACGGTGGAAGGCTTGTATTTCAAGGAACACACAAGGATCTGGAAACAGCATCCGATAGCTTAACTGCAAAATACCTGACAAAAAGAGAACAGATCCCTGTGCCTGCAACACGCAGAAAATGGACAAGTTTTATTGAACTGGAAGGTGCAAGGGAGAACAACCTTAAAGATGTGAATGTAAAGTTTCCGTTGAACATTATGACTGTTGTAACCGGTGTTAGCGGCTCCGGAAAAACTTCCCTTGTAAAACGCATCCTTTACCCTGCCTTGAAAAAAATTCACGGAGGTTTTGGAGAACAAACCGGAAGCTTCAAACGTTTGGGTGGCGACATCAATGCTATTTCTGCAGTGGAAATGGTTGACCAAAACCCTATCGGAAAATCTTCCCGTTCCAACCCGGTTACCTATGTAAAAGCTTATGACGATATACGAACGTTATATGCAGATCAACCATTAGCTAAAAACAGGGGATATAAACCTTCTCATTTTTCTTTTAACGTGGATGGAGGACGATGCGAGGTGTGTGAAGGAGAAGGGGAAGTGCAGATTGAAATGCAGTTTATGGCCGACATTCACCTTGTATGTGAATCCTGCAATGGAAAACGCTTCAAACAAGATATTTTAGAAATTACCTATAACGATAAAAATATTGCCGATGTGCTGGATATGACCGTTGAAGAAGCGATCCTGTTTTTTGATTCCACAGAAAAACCAAGCAATACAGAGAAAAAAATTGTTCAGAAATTAAAACCCTTACAGGATGTTGGATTGGGGTATGTCCATCTGGGACAATCATCCAGCACTTTAAGCGGTGGGGAAGCACAACGAATTAAACTGGCCTCTTTTCTAGGAATAGGACAAAACAGTTCCACTCCTACCCTTTTTATTTTTGATGAACCAACAACAGGTCTGCATTTTCATGACATTTCAAAATTGTTGTATGCATTCAAT
>CAZMRM010000120.1:0-10290 GCA_964568515.1 uncultured Chitinophaga sp.
AGGGGCCTGTACGTGGTTTTGGTGTTGTGTATGCTTCTGCTGTTGCATTCTTTATCACCTTAACATCATCAGGATGGCAAAGGTTCCAGAGCTTTTTGCCATGTTTCTCATATTCCTTTAGTGAAACACCAAAGATCGTTTCGATTTGCTTTCCGATATATTTTAATTTGCTTTTACCCTGAGGCAGGAATTCGACGTAGTAAACCAACTCATTAACATTCTTTATGAGTTGGGATAAATTGTTTTCTGATTCCTTAACTGTTTTTTCAATTTTTTTGCGATGTGTTACATCATTGAAAATCACCTGAATCGCATTTTTACCCTGGTAATGTATTCTCCCCGGTTTTGTTTCCAGAAATAAAACTTGTCCTGAAGGGGTTCTAACTTCAAATTCGGATAAAGGCACCTCTTCATTATTAAGAATTTTTTTTATTCTTTGTTTAATAAGATTTTGATACGGGGGAGAGAGGTAATTAAAAACGTTTTTTTCAATTTTACTGAGATCCCTGGTCTTTTTTAGTCCAAATAATTCGAAAGCGGCTTTATTAGCAAATACAAGATTAAAATCAACATAAATAATAACCCCGCTTGGAATTTGATCCATAAAATCCAGGTACTTTGTTTCACTATGAACCAATGCTTCTTTAAGCTGAGTTTCTGAAGTACAATCCTCAACTTCTATTATCAAGCCATTCGTTTTTTTATTCTCAACTATTGGGATTATTTTACTTTTAAAGTATTGTTTTTCTTTTTTTGATGAATGCTCGTAAATAAATTCCTGATGGGTTTTTGTTTTTAAGGATGACAGGATAGCCTTTTTAGCGATTCTTTGAATGTTTTTAGGAATGGTACTAAGAAAGGTTTTACCGACTTTGTTTTTTAAATAATCATATTCTCCATCTTTGTTGACAGCTGTTATAACACCTTCTTTGTTTAAAATGAAAATATCATTTGGAGAATTTTCTAACAAAACACCCCATTTAATTTCAGGATCCTTGTGTTTTGTTTCTTTATATTTTTCTAATTCTCCCTGAAGTCTTTTTATTTCCGTAAGAAGTTCTGATTTTGTTTTTCTAGAACCGGTTATCATTCACAAATTATTTAATCGTAGAGTCTGCTACTGTTTCAGGGGTAACCTTTATTCCATCAAATCTAATCTCAATATCACTTTTGTATAAAATCGTCAGAAATAAAAATCCATCTGAATCATAAAATTCCCAACTGCCTTCTTTCAAACCACCTACATACTTTCCTTTTTGTTTCAGTTTGCCATCCGGATAATAAAATTGCTGAAGCCCGTCCGGTACGCCATCAATAAATTTTCCTACAAATTTTAGTTTGTTATTTTCCGTATAATATTGTTTCCATTCACCATCCCATTTGTCAGCTTTGTACTCCCCTTCTTCTCTATATTCGCCAAGCTCCAGCATCCAAGGGCCCTCTTTCAAACCATCCAGATATTCTCCTTTTGTAATTACTTTACCACTATCGCTATACTCTGTCATTAATCCATCCTGCAAATTATTTCTGTAATTCTCTTCACGCAGTATATTCCCTGATTCATAATACCATTTCCAGACTCCCTGTGCTCTTCCTTTTTTATCATATTTTCCTTTTTGTTCTACTTTTTCATTGATGAAAAAAAATGTCCAGTCATCTATTCGTTTTCCATCCAAATAAACACCTTTTGATTTTACAACCCCATTTGAATAATATTCTTTCCAATCGCCCTGTTTACGTCCTGCTGTGTCCAAAATCCCTTCCCCGGTGAGTGTTCCTCCTACATATACTTTTGCATTTATTACCTTTCCTTCCGGAGAAAATTCTCTTTGGATTCCTTCTGCTACACCATCTTTATAAGTTGCTGTGTATCGAATTGCTCCATTTTCATAATATGCTGTTTTCGTATCCAGTTTTGCGAGTTCCGGTGCATCCGTTTGAAGTACACCATTTACATATTTTGTTGTATTGATTAAACTTCCTTTTAACGAATATTCTTTCAAATAGCCACTCATTTTGTCGTCCAAATAAGTCACTTCTGTTTTTACCATACCATTTGGATAGAACTCTTTCCACATCCCCTGTTTTAATCCTTTTTTATCTTTTCTGTTTATAATCTCAGACCGTTGAATAAATCCCATTTTGTATTGAGTGATGGTCAGAATGGTTCCATCCGGATCATATTCAAAACCCTGACCTTCTTCCTTGCCTGCAACAAAAGGAATTGTTTCCTTTATTTTTCCATCTTTATAGTAAATCGTTGTGGCCCCATCTTTAATATCATTCACATACTCTTCAGACATAGCTAATGCTCCTTCTTTTACATCATACGTTTTCTTGGGACCATTTTTTTTTCCTTCCTTATAATTAAATTCAAAAGCTAATTTCCCCTGTTCACTATAAAACTTCCAAATGCTGTCTAGCAGGAAGTTTTTACGATTACCTTCTGATTTAAGCGTGCCGGAGATAGAGTAGGTCTTCCAGTATCCGTCTGGTTTGCCATCACGCATGGTGCCTTCACTGGAAATTTTTCCATTATCATAATAAAATTTATTATACCCGTTCAGTTGTACATCCTGTGGAGATTGGGCATATAAGCCTGCTGAAATAAAAAATAAAATTATTTTTAGAAAGTGGCGCATGATCTTCTTATAATAGGATAAAAATACATTTTTTTAGCAGGTTTTACAACCGTTGCCATAATATCAAACGAATTATTTCACTGTAATTATTGTGTATTTGAGGAAAAGGTGGAGATCGCTATAATTTGTATTTTTCGTTCCAGCGCTGCGGCCGGACTATAAACAGAGTTCTTTGTGTCATAATAATCATCGCTGACATCCGGACGTGCTTTTAATTCCCCAATCTCCTCATCCAAAAAAGTAATGTTGCCTTCTTCCTTGTTTTGATTATTAATAAATTTTACGAGCACACCATTTTGATATTCTCTAAAATAGTTTTTTAAACTGGAGATCCTTCTTTTGGCCAGATTAATATTATAATCAGTAGATGCCAATGGACTACAATAACCTTTCATGGTGATTGTTACCTTTTCCTTATTATTCAAAACTTTCAGCAGTAGCTGTGCAAATTTTTCAAGATCCTGCATCCCTGCGTCTACGCTATCTTCAAATAGCGTAGCAATATCATTATACGCTCTTTCAAGATCAGAAGATTTTGCTCCTTTTGAATACTCTTTTTTATACAATTCCCTCATTGCCGTATAATCCTCATATGTTTTTTTGTAATTTTTTAACGTTGTTACAGCCAGCGTCTTTTTATCCGGTTCGTCATTATGAAAATACAGGGTAAGTGGCACCAGTAGTTTTAACTGTGCAACTAATAATTGAGTACTATCTGTTTCTTTAGGAGGTTCTGCAACCTGGGGTAATTTAAACATGTAAATATCATTACAGCAGCTTTCTTTTTCTTCGAAGTAAGATCCTAAACGATTCGAAGACAGAAAAGCCTGGGTTTGCTTGGAATTAATAGAAAAATAAATATCGTTGTAACTCGTATTAATAGGAACTCCCATGTTTTTAGGTTCTCCCAGTTCATTGTTTTTATATTCACTTTTAAAAATATCAAAACCTCCCAATCCTTTATGCCAAGTAGAACTAAAAAAAAGTTCCTGGCAAAGTTTACAATAGAAGGGAGTTATTTCATCCTCTATTGAATTTATTTTTTTCCCTGCATTTACCGGCGATTCGTATGTTCCCTCTTTATTAATTTTACTATACCAGATATCCATTTTACCTTGTCCTCCGTTTCTGTCCGATGCAAAAAAAAGTACTTCTTCTTCACCAAGATATCCAACAGCCGGTTGTGTATTATTAGATCCCGGATCATTAATTTCATTTGAAAGTCTTTTTAAAGGTTGCCAATGTCCGTCTATAAAATCAGAAGAAAAAATTTCGCACCTAAAGTCCTGTGCGTTTTTTTGTTCACAACGTGAAATGTAAGCTTTTGTAAAGTTTGTATTAAAAGCTGTATTGGCATTATGTATACCTGATCTATTAAAAATGCTGTCCAATTCTTTGGCCTTCTCCCATTTCACACTATCCTGTACAGAAGTATATATTTTATTGTAATTAATGTGTTTTGCTTCATCCTTGTCTTTTGCATTCCGAAGAGAAGAAAAATACAAAAGACTGTCCACCTGTATGGGAGCATATTCTGACACTTTGCTGTTGACTGCGCTATCGAGATGAATAATATTCACATCTTTATTCGGATTAGAAACGAGTAATTGGGCATAATCACAGGCCGCTATCTCCTGATTCGCTTTTTTTACAAAATAATTGTCTTTCTTTTTTTTATTTTTCTTAGCGTATTTATCGAACAATTTCTTGGCGTCTTTGTATTTGCCTTTGCTTTTTTTCAAAGATGCAATCCAAAATACGCATTCCGGATAAAGTTTCCCTTGTGGATCTGCTTTGTATACTTTGCTATACCAATGTTCCGCAATATCGAAATCAAAATTTAAACGACTTGCATCTGCATATTTATATTGAATGGCAATGTCTGAAGAATCCTGAAACAAGGCCTTATTATAGTAGATAGAGGCGCTAAAAAAATCATTTTCAGCAAAAGCCTTGTCACCATCCGAAAGAAGTGTTTTTAATTTTTGCGCGGTTGTCTGAAATGGGGAAAGAATAAATAAAAGCAGGATGAGCAGAACTGGTAAATATCTGTTTATTCTTAGCATATTACATATATATTGGACAAACGCGTTTTTTTGCAATAAATGGTTGTATTTTTTTAAAGATATAAATAACAGAAACTTCAAATGCACCTCTGCGGTTTGTGGCTGCAATTAAATTAGAAGTGTTTACATCATAGCTAATGCCAACGTTAAAATTTTTATAATCCATATTGGCCACAATAATAAATGCGTCTTTTAACCGATAAAAAGCACCTAATGAAACTGCCGTTGTATATCCGTCAACAGGTTTGAGATAATATTTACCAAAGCCGCCTAAAACCGTTTCTTTAAATTTTCCCTGGCTCTGGTATAAAAAGCTAGGTAATACATCCAATTTTTCTGTCAGAGGAAATTCAGCTAATGCGCTAACAGTTGTTTTTGTATCAAGTTCTATTTCATCATCTGCAAAGAAGGATTGTTTTGGTTTATTTAAATGCAGAGCCGAGAATCCTATATTCACAAGCGTTCTTGAATTTTTCTTCCATAAGTATGCGAGTCCTGCCCCTGCATCAAAATATGTAATTCTTGTTTTCCTGAAATTCTCACCTGTTGGCAGGTTTTTATCATAAACATCACCATTATATTGGTTATCAAATGTTAATGCATTGATATCGAAACTTCTTGTTGTAAAACCTGGTTGTAACGCAACAGAAATAAAATGTGTTGAATCCTTATTTAATTTTTTGATATAGGCAGCTGATAGTAATATCTGTAACGTTGTAAATTTTGAATCACCGGCTCTATCCGTATTTATGACAAGTCCTGCTGCCGGAACATCATTCTTTAGTCCCGTTTTTAACCGGGTATCCGATGCCAATGAAAAAGTGCGGTAAGGAACCGGAATTGCTGACCATTGACTACGAAAGTTTCCGACAAACCTCCAGTCACCGTCAAACAAGCCCGTTTGAGCAGGTGTCAGATTTTTCGGAGAGGCATTAAATTGCGAATAGTGGATATCCTGAGCAAGGGATAAATGATAAAAAAAGACAAATGAAATCATTATGCACCTTTTCCGAAGCAAACGTAAATCAACTATATGACAGTCTTTTTTTATCATCCTCTATCGTATAAGTGTCACATTACCCTTTTTGAAGAATTCTTTTCCATTAAAGCATTTGCCTTTAACATACCAGGCAAAAACAGCAGGATCGGCTTTCATCCCTTTATAGATACCATCCCAGCCTTTGGATAAATCGCTGGTTTCAAAAACCAGTTCACCCCAACGGTTGTATACTGCAAAATAGAATGTTGTAAGGTTATTGCTACGAGCATATAAGATATCATTTTGTCCATCCCCGTTTGGAGTAAATGTATTGGGAACAAAAACATTTTCATCTTCGCATTCGTTGGGTACAATATAAATAGTAACAGTATCTGACTTGGAGCAACCGGAAGAGCCGGTAATAGTAACTGTATAGGTTGTGGTCTCTGAAGGAGTGACCTGTGTATCAAAAGCTGTTGGATTACTGACACCTGCTGAAGGAACCCATTGAACATTCAAACCTGGATTGGTAATAGCATGTAAGATGGTTGATTCACCTTTAACAACTGTATCTTTATCCACTGTTGCATCCAGAAAAATGCTGCTAATATCAATTACATTTACAGTTGTTGTTAAATCTGCAAAACAAGTATCTCCCAAGGCATTCTGATGCTGTATGTGCACCGTGTAGGTGGTGGTTGCAGATGGACTTGCAGTTGGATCAGCAATGGAGGGATCGTTCAATCCGCTAACAGGCAGCCAGCTGTATCCTATACCTCCTGAAGCCAGTAACCGGACTCCTCCCCCTTCACAAATTAAAGTGTCTTTACTTACTGATAAAGAAATACTATTGTCGAACTGAACTTCTGAAGTATCTGCACAACCATATATATTCTTTACAATTAATTGTGCGTTATAAATTCCTGGTTCAGTATAGGTGTGAATGGGATTTTGTAAAGAAGAAGTGGTCCCGTCATCAAAGTTCCAGAGCCAGGAAAAGGGAGCCACTTGTGAAGAATCATAAAATTGTAGTGTGCTTGTGCAGGGTGTATTTATGAAATCAAAATCTGCCGTAATAGAAGGATAAACTGATAGTGTTATAACCGCTGTGTCTTTTGTATTACATGCCCGATTCTCTGTAAACAGTTTTATGGTATATGTTCCTGGGATGGTATACGTCTTAATTGGTTCAAAGTCGGAGGAGGTTGTATCACCTCCTCCAAAGTCCCATAAGTAGTTTGTCCAGGATGTGCTTTGATTATTAAATTTTACTTTAAAAGGAGCGCATCCTTTTGTACTGTCAACAGAGAATTGTGCATTAACAGGTGGTACCTGAAAATCAATTTTAAAAACCCCATTATTACAGTTGGATCCGTTTATCGGACCTGTTTGCGGCCATGAACCTGCTGTAACAGGAAAATCCTGTTGCCCGCCACAACCGGTACAAAGGGATTGATACACAATACCTTTTTTATCAAATCTGCTTGTTCCTCCATGTACATGTTCACCGCTAATATCACCTCCATAGTAAGTTCCATATATAAATGACTTGGCATCTGTTGATAAAACAATTAAATAAAAATCATAGCCCAGTGTTGTTCCATCAATCGCATTGGATGATACCGGCATCCGGGTAGCTGCTGGTACAGGGCTTTTAAAGGCAGTTGCCCAACCAGAAACATAGATGTTCTGACAATCATCCACCAGAAAAGCTGTAGGACATATGTTGGGGACTCCGTTTCCATTTCCAAAAACGGTTGAAAAAATCAGTTTGTCAAATGTGTTGTTGAGTTTAGAAATAAACTGACCGCTATTGGGATTATTATATACTCCAACAGGCGTTACAGGCATTGCCCCATCGGTTTGCCCAACTACATAGACATCGTTGTTTCTGTCCAATTGAATATAAAAACACTGATCATAAGTTGTTTTACCCCAATAGGTGCTAGCCAGGATCGCTGTTCCGTCATTCTTTATTTTTGTAATGAACCCATCTGCTTTGCCACCTCCAAAGGTTGTCTGAAGTGTTCCGGTTGTGAACGGAAAATTTTTACTCCGTGTTCCCCCGCAAACATATACATTGTAGGAATCGTCAAATACAAGCCCATAGCCTGCATCATTATCATCTCCACCCAGGTAGGTACTCCATAGCAACTGAGACAGATCGGAGTTCATTTTAAATACAACTGCATCCTGCGCACCTTTCAGTGCAGTACCAAAACCATTGATGATTGGAAAATCCGCTGAACGGGAAGAGGTTGTGATGTATACATTTCCCAATGGATCGAGATCGAGCGCTCCACGATAATAATCACCATAATTATATTGTAAAGAATCAAGGGGAGGAACTCCCGGAGGAGGAATGCCTGGAAAAGAAATAGTTGAGTTATTGCTGTTTACCCCATCATTTGAACTTCCTCCGATAAAGCTAGAAGCAAGTAAGGATGAACCGGTACTGTTGAGTTCACTTACAAAAATATCCGTTCCATTAGGGAAAACATTACCATTGTTTTGATGAGCATAATAATAGGTTCCGCCATTGAATGTTTGATCGTATGCTGTCGCTGTCACCGGAAAATCTGCTGATCCGGTTACACCATACATGTATAGATTGTTCTGAGCATCCACAATTAAACTGGTTACAATCTCATCCAATGCACCACCTAAATACGTTGAATAGATCAAATCTGTACCAATCGCATTGTATTTTGTTATTACCACATCTACTTCTCCATTATAACTAGAGTCATACGCTCCTGGTTTTAAAGGATATCCTGCACTAAACGCAATTCCTCCGGAATATAAATTTCCCTGGTTATCATAAGTTGCTGCATGTCCGAAATTATCTGCTATTGAACCTGATGATGCTGCGAAAACCAAAAGAGGATCAATGATCAGTTCAGATTCTTTATCATACCCTTCCGGAAATTTAAATTGAACAATATTATGCTGCAATGTGAATTCACATGGAACTTCTACTTTCTTTTTACCGATCCATTGATATGCATAAGGACGTTGTTCATTCAATTCATTCAGGGTGGTTTTTAATTTTAATTGCCCGTTTTCCAGTTGGATAGAAGACAGACCTTCATATGACATTTTGATATCATTTGTATTTCCGCCGGGTGCAACAAAAAAATTGTACTTGATGCTGTTATCGTCACCAAGAATCTGTAAACGAATACTTGAATATAAATTGGTGTAATTTACCTCTTTAAAATTTTTTACATTGCCTGCCCATTTGCTTTTATCGTTACCTATAAAATAATTGCAATAATCGGAGCTGGGATTATTGGCATTGATCTTTACACTAGCAAGTGCATTTAAAAAAGTCATCCTGAAAGCATGTCCGGTAAAATGATCTTTGGGTTTATTCATTACCGATTTTCCCAGATGGTTATTTCGAAGTGTCTCCTTATCATAAAAATTATAAGTAAAAGCGTTCTTTTCGAGAAACAGGGCACCTCCGTCTAACTGCGCTTTATATAGAACCTGTTCCGGCCATTGATTCTTATTTTCCGTAAAACGTATCATGGATCCGCTTTCGTGAACGTGACCGTCCTTACCAAACATTTTCAAACAGATAAGTGAGGCAAAAATTAACAGAAAATAAAAATACTTTTTCGTATGCATTTTAATCAAAATCTGGAGTCCAGAATGGTCATTCTTTCAAAAGTAACGAAATTTAAGTAAAAAGGAAAGTCTTTATTTTGGGTCCATTTTCCCATTTAATGCAGAAAGCCCTTGCTTCGCCTGTTCATAATCCGGTTTTAGTTCCAACGTTTTGGTCCAGGCTGTCCTGGCTTTTTCAAAATCACCTGCAGTAAAACTGGCGCCTCCTAAGTCGTACCAGTAATTGGCATTTTCCGGATCCACTTCCAGCGCTTTTTCCAACTGTTTAATTGCTTCCTGAGGCTGGTTGGGTCCAAATTTCATTGCTTCATTGTAATAGACCTGACCAAGCAGCGCCAGGTTCCTTTTTAAAAAAGGATTGCTTGGATAAATTTGTTTCGCCTTTTCCCAATAGCTTCTTGCTCTTTCATAATCTTTCAGTTTAAAATAAGCAACTCCAAGATTCAGATAACCGTTTACATATTCCTTATGGGCGCTTATGGCCCTGTCAAAATAAACGATTGATTTAATAATCAATTCCTTTTCCTGACCTTTATTTTCAGGTTTTTCTGAAAGATCAATATATGCCTTTCCTGCATTTCCATTCACCAGAACACTATGGGGTACCTTTTCAGCGTCTGCAATAAACAACGAACTGTCATTTTTCCATTCCGCATTCCGGGCAATCGTTGTTTTGGCGCACCAAATAACCACAATGCTTACCAAAATTGCACCGGTTGTATTAGTCGTTGTTTTGCTTTTAATCATTTGTAGAATCCATGAGACTAACATTCCCATAATAATACAAAATCCGAATGATGAATGATAGATCAGACGTTCACCCATGGTTGCTCCAATATCCATTATAAAATTAGAAACCAGGAATAAATGAATCAGATAAAATGCAAGTGCGAATGCTATGATATTGCGTCTGAAAAAAAGGATGATCATCATTCCAATCATTGATACATGGATTATTAAAGAAATCCAC
>CAZMRM010000121.1:0-9328 GCA_964568515.1 uncultured Chitinophaga sp.
TATTGCTGCAAGAATTCTGGATGAAAAATCTGAAAAATTTACAAAACAGAACCGGGATAACCTGGATATTATTTTAAACCCACTGAAAGAAAACATCAAAGCATTTGAAGAGAAAGTAGAGAAAGCCTACAAAAGCGAATCAAATGAACGGGTAGAATTAAAAACAGAAATTAAGAATCTTATATTTCTTAATCAAAAGATCAGTGAAGAAGCAAATAATCTTGCTAAAGCCCTAAAAGGAGATAATAAAAAACAAGGAAACTGGGGAGAAGTCATTCTTGAAAAAGTGCTGGAACGTTCAGGACTTGTGAAAGATCAGGAATATAAAACCCAGTTTAGTGCAACCAATGGGGATGGAAAACGCATTCAGCCAGATGCTGTTATTTTATTGCCTGACAATAAACACATTATTGTAGATGCTAAAGTTTCACTTGTAGCCTACGAGGCATGTATGAGTGCTGCAACCGAAGAAGAAAGAGAACGCTTTGTAAAGGAACATTTGGTTTCGGTGAGAAGTCATGTTAAACTATTAAGTGAAAAAAGTTACCACAGCTCACTGGATTTTAATACACCGGATTTTACTTTATTGTTTATTCCTATTGAATCATCCTTTAGTGTGGCGGTCCAGGCAGATCAGGAATTATTTAGTTTTGCCTGGGACAGAAAAATTGTAATTGTAAGTCCTTCTACATTATTGGCAACATTAAGGACCATTGCCTCCCTTTGGAAACAGGAACGTCAAACGAAGAATGTAATGGAAATTGCAAAAGAAGGAGGAGAGTTATACGATAAATTTGTAGGCTTCCTGGAAGATATGTTAAAGATCGAGAAGGCAATTGAATTATCATCCAAAGCATATCATGATGCAATTAATAAATTGAGTAACGGCAATGGAAATATTGTAAGAAGAATTCAGAATATTCAAAAACTTGGAGCAAAAACAAATAAGGATAAAGCAATCCCACCGCGCTTTTTGCCCAATGATAATTCATCATTAACAGAAGAGCCCAACTAAAAATGAAAACAAGTAGTATACTGTTATTTTTACTAGTAATTGTTGCATGTAGTGCACCGCGAAACACGGGTTATAAAGCAGAATCTAAAACATACAAACAGGAAACAAATGCCATTCATCCGGAATTTGTGATCAGTCATATAGATGATACGATTTCAGAATTGAATTTTAAAATAAGGAGTAAGGAACTTCTTTATACCAGACCTGATGGGATTAATTTTTATTCCAACGTGCTCATTTCTTACAGGTTATCCTCTTCTTATGATTCAAAAGATTTTAGTGACAGTTCTTCTGTGCGGCTTATAGATCAAAATAATGAAGGAGCAGATAAATTTTTGATCGGGAAAATAAAAATTCGTGCAAGAACATTAAAAAATTACTTTTTAAGAGCAACCGTTTCCGATTTGAATCGCAATACGGAAATTTCAAAAATAATCTTTGTTCAAAAAGATAATGATTTGAACAGGCAAAATTTTACAGTGCTCTCAAAACCTTCCAATACACCTTTATTTACAAATGCTCTTAAGACTAATGAAGAGGTAACTATCGTGTATAGAGATAAAATCTCTGTAAAATTATTTGTCAGATATTATAACAGGGATTTTGCGTTGGCATTACCGCCTTTTTCGGAATCGGAAATAAAACCTTTTCAATATCAGCCAGACAGTACATTTTCAATTCGATTGGTTAACGGCAGAGTAGATTTTAAATCGGTAAAAAAAGGATTTTATCATTTTCAATTGGATACTTCCAAACGGGATGGACTCACGCTGTTTAATTTTACGGAAACATTTCCGGATGTAAAAAAGGTGGATGAACTGATTCCGCCACTACGTTTCCTGACCTCTAAAACAGAATATGCCGAACTGATGGAGAGTGAAAATAAGAAAGCAGCCGTTGATAAATTCTGGCTAAGCTGTAACAATAATCCGGAACAAGCCAAAGAACTGATCCGCAAATTTTATAATAGGGTGAAAGAGGCCAACGTTAATTTTTCATCCTATCTTGAAGGATGGAAAACAGATAGAGGGATGATCTACCTGATCCAGGGACCCCCTAATATAATATACAGAGATGGGACGAGAGAAAACTGGATATACGGAGAAGAGAATAGTATTAATTCTGTTACTTATTTATTCTCAAAAGTAAACAACCCTTTCACAGATAATGATTATGAGTTGGAACGTTCTACTTCATTCAGACAATTATGGTATGTATCAGTTGATTCCTGGAGACAAGGGAAAGTGTATTTACAAAATAATTAATTGAAGAACCTAGAAGAAACGAGTATGCAAACGAAGCAACAGAAAACAGAGAATGATAACCTGATATTTGGCCTCCGACCGGTTATTGAAGCACTAAAAGCAGGAAAGGAAATCGAACGCTTATTTGTTCAGAGCGGCTTAAAGAATGAATTATTTTTGGAACTGTTTGGTCTTTTGAAAAAATACAATGTTCCTTTTCAGTATGTTCCTGTTGAAAAACTGAATCGCTTAACGACTAAAAATCACCAGGGAGTTGTTGGGTATGTGTCATCTGTAACTTATCAAAAAATTCAGGACGTATTGCCTATTCTTTTTGAAGCTGGCAAAACCCCGTTAATTTTGATTTTGGATAGAATAACGGACGTTCGGAACTTTGGTGCCATAGCGAGAACGGCCGAATGCTCTGGGGTACATGCGATAATTATTCCTACCAAGGGAGCAGCACAAATCAATGCTGATGCGATGAAAACATCAACAGGCGCCTTGCATACCGTTCCTATCTGCAGGGAAGAAAATTTAAAAAACACGATCGGATTTTTAAGAGAAAGCGGATTACAGGTAATAGCTTGTACAGAGAAAACTACGGAAATGTATTATCAGCATGATTATACATTGCCGGTTGCCATCATTATGGGATCTGAAGAAAATGGTGTTTCAGCTGAATACTTAAAAGCATCAGATGGGCATGCAAAAATTCCTCTATTAGGACAAATAGGGTCTTTGAATGTTTCTGTAGCAACAGGCATTGTGCTGTATGAAGCTGTTCGACAGCGATTATTGGAATAAGTAGCTTTAATACACCATATGGGTTTAATGAAAAATACGTAATCTATAATCAATGCTTGCATTTTTTGAAAAAAAATATTCTCCTTTTATTGTTTTATTTTTATTGGTACTCATTTCACGTTTACCTTTTTTATCCGCTGGATACGGTGCTGAAGAAGATTCCTGGGGTATAGCATTAGCAGCGTTTCACACAAAGTGTACGGGAATTTATGAACCATCACGTTTACCCGGACATCCATTCCAGGAATATATTTATTCTTTTTTGTGGGGAAGTGGTCCATTTGTATACAATTTATTGTGTGCAGTCTTTAGTGCCGTGGGGGCAGTTTTTTTTGCATTAATATTAAAACATTTAAAATTTAGATTGTTTTTTATTGCTGCGCTGGCCTTTTCACTTGTTCCGGTATATTATATCAGTAGCACCTACACTATTGATTTTGTTTGGACACAAGCACTCATCCTGATAGCATTCTATTGTCTGTTAAAGCATACATACGTTGCTTGCGGAGTTTTTTTAGGGCTTGCAGTAGGCTGCAGAATAACCAGTGGTGCCATGTTAATACCTTTTATGATCATATGCTGGCAAAGCAATTTTAGACAAAATGTGATTCATTTTTTTAAACTGGTGATACCCATGAGCCTGATTGCGATCATCTTGTTTATTCCGGTGTATGTACAATTTGGTTCTTCCTTTTTTATGTACTATGATCAGTTTCCCTATCCTCCATTCACGAAAGTAATGTATAAAATGACCATTGGAGTGGTTGGTTTAACCGGTTTTTTGGCCAGTTGTTTTTTTCTTTTAGTTGCCTTTTTAAAAAAGAAGCAACAACAGGCTGGCGAGTCCTTTGATCATAAATTGGATAAAAAAATACTTTTAGCAAGTATAGCAGTTATTGTTTTATACATTATTTCTTATTTCCGCTTACCGCAAAAATCGGGATACATGATTCCGGTTCTTCCCTTCGTAATTTTACTTTTCGGATATTATTTGAATAAAAGAAACTTTCTGGCTTTTTCTTTCTGTCTTTGTTTATCCTCTTTTTTATTCAGCATTAATTTAACCGATTCGCATCGCGGAGCGGCACATTCAAAATCGGCAATGATTTTTAATGTGTCGGGTCAGGAACTGTTTTTAGATCCTTTGTCAGGACCACTGTTTTCTGACTATTCCAAAAGAAAGCAAAAGATGGCCTTTACGGATTCAGTGATTCGTAAAACGGCAAATTTGAATTCTAAAACAGTGGTCATTGCAGGATGGTGGTATAATGAAATTATGGTAAAAGAGATTTCCCTGAACAAAAACAAATTGGTGATTTATGAGTTCTACATTGATCAAAAAACAATGGAGAAGTATAAAGAAAATAACTATGAGTTATTTTACCTGCCGGAGCAAAATAAGTATAATGATTTGAAGTATGGAATGGAAGTAACGGATCAATATGCAAAAGCATTCAACTGGTAACATGCCTGTTGATTGTATGTCATTGCATGTTCATTAAATTATAAGTAAATTTCCAAAGATTTAGTTCGAAGATATCATGGGTGCTACAAAACATTTCTTTAATTGACTATAGATGCCGACAATCAGACAAACGTATGAAATGGATGCTTCACCTGATAAGGTGTTTGAAGCACTGGTAAACGAAGAGGTTATCCAGAACTGGAGTGGCGATGAAGCAAAAATGTCGCCAGAGGTTGGTGCTAAGTTTTCTCTTTGGGGCGGACAAATGTTTGGAACCAATCTGGAAGTTGTGAAAAACAAAAAACTGGTGCAGGAATGGTGTTATGATCAATGGGAAGTTCCTTCAAAGGTAACCTTTTCATTGACAAGTCAGGGTAACGGAACATTGGTGGAACTTTTACATGAAGATGTGCCTGAAAAATCAGTAAAAAATATAGAAGATGGTTGGAGTCACTATTACTTGGGGGCTATGCAGGAAATGTTTAAAAAAATGAAATAAATTAGTATAAGTTGTAAACAAATTATTAGATGGGCTACAAAAGTACACAAGCGTGTATTGAAGACTTGGAAAGAAATGGGCATTTGGTTAGGGTAAAAGAAGAAGTTGATCCTGATCTTGAAATGGCAGCAATTCATTTAAGAGTATTTGAGAATAACGGGCCGGCCATTCTATTTGAAAATATTAAAGGATGTCAATTCAAAGCTGTATCTAATTTATATGGTTCCTTGGAGCGAAGCAAGTTTATTTTCAGAGATACCATTGACACGATAAAAGCATTGATAGATATAAAGAATAATCCCTTATTGGCAGTAAAGCAGCCTTTTAAATATGCAGGAACTTCCCTGGCAGCCTTAAAGGCATTACCGAAAAAAATACGTTTTGCTGATTCCCCTTTACAATTTACAACAACTATTTCCAAGCTTCCACAGATTAAGTGTTGGCCCAATGATGGGGGTGCATTTGTTACACTACCGCTGGTATATACTGAAGATATTGAATATCCTGGTGTCATGAATTCAAACCTTGGTATGTACCGCATTCAGCTGAATGGTAATGGATACATAAAGGATAAAGAAATAGGGCTCCATTATCAATTGCATCGGGGAATAGGCGTGCATCAAACAAAATCAAATGCCAGAAATCAACCTTTAAAAGTGAGTGTATTTGTTGGAGGACCTCCTTCCTTAACACTCGGTGCGGTCATGCCTTTACCGGAAGGAATGAGTGAGTTGAGTTTTGCCGGTGTTCTTGGAAACAGAAGAATAAGATATGCTTATGAGAATGGTTTTGGTGTTGCTACAGATGCTGATTTTGTTATTACCGGTGAAGTATATCCTGGTGAAAATAAGCCGGAAGGGCCTTTTGGGGATCATTTGGGATATTACAGTTTAAAACATAATTTTCCGTTGATGCGTGTTAAACAAGTGTACCACCGGAAAAATGCAATATGGCCATTTACGGTAGTGGGGCGTCCCCCACAAGAAGATACCAGTTTTGGCGCATTGATTCACAATCTGACAGGGGCTGCTATTTCGAAAGAGATTCCTGGCCTTAAAGATGTTCATGCTGTTGATGCAGCAGGAGTGCATCCTCTTTTATTAGCGATAGGCAGCGAACGCTATACGCCTTATAATAATGATCGCAGGCCACAGGAAATTTTAACCATTGCCAATCATATTCTGGGAACCGGCCAATTGAGTTTAGCAAAATATTTATTTATAATTGCCGGTGAAGATGATAAAAATCTGACAACCCATCATTTGCACAACTATTTTAAGCATGTATTGGAAAGAGCAGATTGGAAACGTGATTTACATTTTCATACACAAACAACTATTGATACACTCGATTATAGTGGCAGTGACCTGAACAGCGGAAGTAAACTAGTAATTGCAGCCGCAGGAAATAAAATAAAAGATCTTGGTACCCAACTTCCTGCACTTGATCTTCCGTCTGGATTTTATAATCCGAAGTTGGTTATGCCAGGTGTGATTGCTATTAACGCAGAAAAATATTTAGATACAGCACATACTCAGGTATTAATGGAGAAACTGAATACCGTTCAGCTAAATGACTTTCAATACCCGTTGATTATTATTTGTGATGATAGTGATTTTGTAGCTCAAACAATGAATAATTTTTTATGGATCACTTTTACACGCAGCAATCCATCCCATGATATTTATGGGATTCATAGTTTTACTGAAAATAAACACTGGGGATGCAGGGGTGCTTTAATTATTGATGCCAGGATTAAACCTCATCATGCACCAGAACTTGTAAAAGATCCGGTTATTGAAAAAAAAGTAGATGAATTAGGAGTAAAGGGAGGATCATTGTTTGGGATCATTTAAAATTCTAAATGCCATTACAGTAAATAAAAAAATGTATTTTTGATTGTTATAAACAAATTACTAACAAATAGTGTATGAAAAAGTTAATTATTGCAGCAGCTGTTTTAACAGCAATCTCTACGACTTCTTGTAAAAAAAATCGCATGTGTGTATGTACGAAAAATGGAGTGGATTTTAGCACGAATACATTGAAGGCGACCAAGAAAAAAGCTAAAAATGAATGTAGGGATATGGAAAATTCCTTTTCCAGTATTGGTGGTGATGTCACCTGTGAAATCAGATAATCTGTTGAAAAATTAAAAAAAATGGCCGCGATCAGCGGCTTTTTTCTTTTATAGTATTTAGTATCCTGATTTTTATATCTTAAAATTACATTTTTAGCCACCTGTTCTCGATTCTTCTCGGAAACGACAGGTACGCATTATCAGTATTTTCAAGGTACAGCACCCTATTTTGGTGCAAAGTTTTAATTTTAACAGTGAAAAACGAACGTCGTAGGTAACCAAAACTTCTCTATATTTGATGCCATTCAAAAAAATAAATTAAATAGAGCATGGCAAATCTTTGGGTTAAGAAATCAATAACTACGTTACAAAACGAAGCAGAAGGCGAGAAAGGTGGACTTAAACGCACATTAGGACCACGTTCATTGGTCGCATTGGGTATTGGAGCTATTATAGGTGCAGGGCTTTTTTCAATTACCGGAGGTGCAGCAGCAAATAATGCAGGACCTGCAGTAACCATTTCATTTATAATTGCAGCATTGGCCTGCGGATTTGCAGGCTTATGTTATGCAGAGTTTGCGTCCATGATCCCTGTTGCCGGGAGTGCCTATACATACTCCTATGCTACCATGGGTGAGTTTATTGCATGGATCATTGGATGGGACCTTGTATTGGAATATGCTGTTGGTGCAGCAACCGTTTCCATAAGCTGGTCGAGATACCTTATCAAATTTTTGCAATATTATGATATACATATCCCACCTTCATTATCACTATCTCCTTTTGATACAGTTACTCTTGCAGATGGTACACTTGCTCACGGCATGATTAACCTGCCGGCAGTTTTGATTGTTATCTTAATGTCATTGTTGCTGGTTAAAGGCACCAAAGAGTCGGCTACGGTGAACGGTCTTATTGTTGTGTTAAAAGTTTCGGTTGTACTTATTTTCATCATATTGGGTTGGAAATTCATTGATTCCGATAATTATGTACCCTACATCCCTGAGAATACCGGTGAATTCGGAAGCTTTGGAATGAGTGGAATTGTGAGAGCGGCGGCAATCGTATTTTTTGCATACATTGGTTTTGATGCTGTGTCTACTGCAGCACAAGAAGCAAAAAATCCTAAACGGGACATGCCAATTGGTATTCTTGTATCTCTTGCCATTTGTACCGTTCTTTATATATTGTTTGCACACGTAATGACAGGGGTTACTTCTTATACATCTTTTAAAGGAGCAGATGGAATTGCACCGGTTGCTGTTGCAATTGATCATATGGGATCTGTAGATGCCAATGGAATTATTGTACCAGCCTATCCATGGTTAAACAAAGCAATCATTCTTGCTATTCTTGCAGGATATTCCTCAGTAATCATGGTGATGTTAATGGGACAATCCCGTGTATTCTTTTCCATGTCAAAAGACGGTCTTTTACCAAAAGTATTTTCTGACGTACATCCTAAATTCAAAACACCTTCCAAATCAAACATCCTGTTTATGGTGTTTGTAAGTTTATTTGCAGCATTTGTACCCGCCAATGTTGTCGGTGAAATGACCAGCATCGGTACCTTACTGGCATTCATACTGGTATGTGTGGGAGTATGGGTACTTCGTAAAAAGCAACCCGAATTACCTCGTGCTTTTAAAACTCCAATGGTACCTTTAATTCCTATCCTTGGAATCGCTTCTTGTTTGTTTATGATGCTATTTTTACCACTTGATACATGGTTACGCTTGATTATCTGGATGCTGATAGGTATTGATGTGTATTTGTTTTATGGAACAAAAAACAGTGCACTGGGTAAAG
Organism: uncultured Chitinophaga sp.; assembly: GCA_964568515.1. Lineage (GTDB taxonomy): Bacteria > Bacteroidota > Bacteroidia > 2-12-FULL-35-15 > 2-12-FULL-35-15 > 2-12-FULL-35-15. The sequence goes on from CAZMRM010000121.1 coordinate 8,920, forward strand.
TTTCTGGTGATTTGTCGGGTCTTAAACCATTATTTATAACAGGCTTTTCTTTGTCAGTTTTACTTGCTATTATTGCCTTGTTGCATCATTATACATTGAAAGACGGAGACAGTGATTATGTGCTTTATATTCTTTCGTTGGTAATAGCAGCATTACACCTGGCCTTGTATGCTGGAAAGTTGATGACTAAAAAGAATTAATCAGTACGATACAAAAAAATTAAAAAGGACGGTTTATTCCGTCCTTTTTTAATAATTACCAATTTAAAAAAGTTGTCAGTATGGAAAACAATACAGGATTTAAACGCTCCCTTGGTTTATTAGATGCCACAAACATTGTAGCGGGTTCTATGATAGGCTCCGGTATTTTTATCGTCACTACCGAGATGACCACTTATCTCGGGTCATCG
>CAZMRM010000121.1:9338-10178 GCA_964568515.1 uncultured Chitinophaga sp.
ACCTATATGGCCCGTGATGTCGGTTCTTCGGGATGGATCTTGGTATTGTGGTTTCTAACCGGATGCATTACCGTTGCCGCTGCGCTCAGCTATGGGGAATTGGCAGGTATGATGCCTAAAGCAGGCGGACAATATGTATACATTCAACGTGCTTATGGACGTATGATTTCATTTTTGTACGGATGGGCTGTTTTTGCTGTCATTCAAACAGGAGTTATTGCAGCAGTAGCTGTGGCTTTTGCAAAATATACTTCTGTATTTTTTCCTGAACTTAATACTGTTCTAACTATGTCCATAACCTATGCACAACTTTTATCCATTGGCTGTATATTGTTTTTGACGTATATAAATAGCAGGGGAGTAAAAAATGGAAAGACAATTCAGCTCTTATTTACTTCAGCAAAGCTGATCGCATTATTTGCACTTATTGTTCTAGGTTTAGCCATAGGTTTTAAAACAGATGTTATTGCACAAAATTTTACAAATATGTGGGATGCCAGTCGAACGATAGTAAAAAATGGAGTGATTACCGACATTATTCCCTTATCCGGTTTTGCACTGATAGGAGCCATGGGTGCAACGGTTATCAATTCCTTGTTTTCGAGTGATGCCTGGTACAATGTCACATTTATTGCAGGAGAGATTAAAGATCCTGCTAAAAATATTCCAAGGAGCTTATTTTTAGGTACGTTGATCGTTACAATTATTTACGTTCTCGCCAACCTTGCTTATCTGGCATTACTTCCTGTGAAAGGAGATCCTGGGGCTACGGATGTAATTGGGCAAGGAATCATGTTTTCTTCGAATGACAGAGTAGGAACGGCCGCGGCGTCTGTTATC
>CAZMRM010000122.1:0-10172 GCA_964568515.1 uncultured Chitinophaga sp.
TGTTGACAATTCTAAATTAATTGTTGCAGGACATTCTGAAGGAAGTACGATTGCAGCAAAACTTGCCACAACAACAAAAAAAATAACTCATTTAATTTATGCAAGCGGTTGCCCGTTTGGGCGAATAATGGCTATGATCGGACAAGCAAGATCAGCAGAGACTGATACTGATAGTACAAGGTATGGAGAGCGTGAAATAGATTATTGGCAAGATGTTGTAAATAATAAAATCGATATGGACGATACGAATGGAGATACTTATAAAGCAACATTTGATTTTTCAATTCCGCCAATTCAATATTTAGAAAAATTGACAATTCCAGTCTTAATTTGTTATGGAACAAAAGATTGGAGTGCACCTTATAACGACTATTTAAGAATTGAGATGATACGACAAAAAAAGAAAAACTTTACTTATAAAGCATATATAGGACTTGAGCATAATTTCTTTCCATTAACAGCAACCGGACAACCAAACTATGACCTATTTAATTGGAACGAAGTGGCAAACGAATGGTGGAAGTGGACAAAACTAAAATAAATACTATAGCTAACATCGGTAACCATTGCACAACTATTCCACAACCAAAAAAGCGACATCCATAAATCGTATATAAATGGTTTTCAAAAATGCCATAACGCAAAGGAAATCTTTACTTGAAAGCAACGCAATCAAGAAACTGAAATAAAAACGGACAAACATCCACAAACAAAAAAAACAATGAAAATAAAATTAGTATTTACTTTTTTGCTTTTAACAACGGTAAATGTAGCTTGTGGACAGCAATTAAACTTTGCTGAAAGAATAGATTCTTTGATTTCAGTAAAAACAACAAAACCTTTTAACGGTATAATTTTAATTTCTCAAAAAGGTAAGATTAAATATTCGAAAACTTATGGATATTCGGACATTAACCAAAAAGAACCTATAAAACTGAATGATCAATTTGTAATCGGTTCAATCAGCAAACAATTTACAGCCGTTTTAGTACTCCGGGAATTTGACAAAAAACACCTTGACTTATTTACGCCAATTCACACTTATTTACAAGAGCTGACTCAAAGTTGGGCAGACACCGTTACAATTCATCATCTGTTGACCCATACGCACGGCATTACCCAAATCAACAAACCAACAATCTTTAAAGTTGGAACTCAATATTCATATTCACAGATTGGTTATGATTTATTGGCTAAGATTATTGAGAAAACTTCGGGTAAAACTTTTGCAGAACTTTCAATGAACTTATTTGAAGAAGGTGGGATGAAAAATACTTTTCATCCGGATGTAAAGGATTATACTAATTTGGTAAAAGGCTATACAGAAGGTAAAAATGGTAAAATTGAATTTGAAACAGAAACGTTTCAAAACTATGTTGCTGCAGGTTCTTTCATATCAACCGTTGAAGATTTAAATATTTGGAACAAGGTATTCTATGGCGGAAAACTGCTAAAAAAGAAAACGATGAGAATGCTAGAAACAAAACAAGAAGGAGCTGTTCGAGACCATCCGATTTTTGGCATTACAGAATATGGATATGGAATAACGATTGAAACAAAAGAGAATATTATACAATTTGGACAAACAGGTTTTGCACCAGGATTTATTTCAATGAATTATTATTATCCGAAAACCAAAACAAGTGCCATTGTACTGGAAAATATTGCATATGATACCGATGACTTAAAGAAATCATTTTATTATCAAACAGAAATTTTGAAGATTATACGGAACGAATTAAAAAACTACCGCTAACAAAACTTTTGTGAAATGGCGGGTGAAATGCTTCGTATGAAAATTTGTACTAAAAATTCCCCCTCCATACACCAAACTGAAAAATATTAGCGGTAATTTTAAAGTGACAACCTACACTATTCAACGAAAATATGACGAAAATCAAAATAATACTTTTACTTCTACTTTTTGCAAACTTATCGTTTGGACAGAAAACAGGCACAGACTATCTTTATCCAAAAAGCTATTTTAATTCCATTGACTTAAGTGTTGATAAAAAAGTTGACAGCCTTTTAAAATTAAAGTTTGATTCAGGATTTAATGGCAATGTGCTTATTATGTCTAAGGATAATATTATTTACAAAAAAAGTTTCGGATATTCAAACTATGATAAAAAAGAGTTACTCAATGACAGTTCCATATTTGAACTCGCTTCTTGTAGCAAGCAATTTACTGCGATGGCTATTATGATTCTTGTAAAAGAAGGTAAAATTAATTATTCAGACAATATCAAGAAATATCTCCCCGATCTGCCTTATCAAAATATTACAGTTGAAAATTTATTGACCCATACATCTGGACTTCCAGACTATATGGAACTAATGGAAAAATATTGGAAGAAAAATAAGTTTGCAACTAATTATGACATCATCGATTTGTTTAAGAAATATAAACCTAAAGTTCATTTCACTCCAAACGAGAAGTTTGAATATAGTAATACCGGTTATGCTATTCTTTCCATAATTATTGAAAAAGCATCAGGTGTTACTTATTCCGAATTTCTTAAAGAGAATATTTTCACACAGCTTGGTATGAAAGACACTTGGGTATACAATACACGAAGATGTAAAGGTGAAAAAATTAGCAACTACGCTTATGGTTATGTTTTTTCGGATAACTTAAAAAAGTATGTTTTGCCTGACAGCTTACCGGACTATAATTTTGTAATGTATATGGATGCCATAACCGGTGATGGGGCTGTAAATACTACTACAATAGATTTAACGAAATGGTATAAGGCTATTAAAGGAAATGAATTACTGCCAAAAAAAACAATGGAATTAGCTTATTCAAAACACAAACTTCAAAATAACACAGAATCAAATTATGGCTATGGCTTGTTTACAGATGGCGGAGGCAAATACGAACGAGTTATTTACCATGGCGGAGCATGGCCAGGTTACTCGACTTCAACATTACTTTTTTTAGACAAAGACATCACCATAATAGTTTTATCAAATAACGAATACGATGTTTATAAACTAACAGACCAAATTGCCCGAGCATTACAATAAACCAGTGCGGCCGTTGCACAACTCAATCCTCACCAGAATTAAATTGATTTCTTCAACTTCTATTTTCTGAAAATCTTAACTTTATTGATGGTTAGAAATTCCGTATCGTAGGATTTTTATCTAATTTTTCATTTTCGACAGTTGTGCAACAGCTACAGCAGTTTGGCGAAATGTGGGCTGACGTGCTTTGTGTGAAACTAATTGCTACAGCTAATATACCTGAGGCGAATACTTCTCAGGCAACTACAAGAGAAAACATCTTGTACAAACTTTCTGACAATGAAAATGTGGGTTACAGAGATAATTTATATCAACATGCATTATATCAGCATATTACGCAATAACATGTCACATTAATATGTTTTTCGTAATATCCACATAAAATTATATGCAATAGCATATAATATCCTGTCTTTTCGATGATTTATATGCAATAACATATAATTTCGTATATTTGCATTAAATCGATGCAAAAGCATATAATGAAGACCTTAGCACAATTTGTAATGGAGAAAAGAAAAGAAGCTAATCTTACCCAGGAAGAATTTGCCGAACGGGCAGGAGTGGCGCTTACTGTTATCCGAAAAATCGAACAAGGGAAAGAGAATCTTAATCTCGAAAAAGTAAATCGAGTATTGAAAATGTTCGGTCATTTATTAGTGCCTATAAGCAGCAAAGAATTATCACTAAAAAAAGAAACTAAAGAATGAGAAAAGCAGAAATATATTACAAAGATATTTTTGCCGGGATTCTTACGGAAACAAATGAAGGTCAATATTTATTTCAGTATAACCGGGAATACGTTGCCGAATATCCTGATCAGTTCATTACTTTTTCTATGCCGGTAACTGAGCGTTCTTATGGCGAAAATCGTCTATTTCCATTTTTTGAAGGTCTTATTCCGGAGGGATGGTTGCTTGATATTGCATCAAAAAATTGGAAGATAAACCCAAACGATCGAATGGGTTTACTGTTAGTCTGTTGTCAAAATTGCATCGGAGCGGTGAGTGTTAAAGCAATACCTGAAGAGAATGAATAGAAAATGTTTATACTGCTACAAAGCATTAGATACTGCGAATGAAACGGATTTTCATGAACGTTGCAGTCTTGATTTTTTCGGAACAAAAACAGCTCCTATTCTTTTCTATTCTCTCAATCAGATGTCAGAATTGGCAAAAGATGTTGTAGAACGCAGCGTAGCCGTACCGGGCGTGCAACCAAAATTATCTCTTTCCATTGTAAGTGATGCAATGGCAGATGGCAATAATGGCAGATTAACCGTTGTTGGAGCATTAGGAGGAAATTACATTTTTAAACCACCATCCGAACATTATTCTGAAATGCCACAGAATGAGCATGTGACTATGCGTATAGCAGAGGCTTTTGGCATAAAGACAGTAAAATCGAGCTTGATTCGCTTGCAGTCTGGGGAGCTATCATACATCACGAAACGGATTGATCGCACGGATACAGGTGAAAAAATTCACATGCTTGATATGTTCCAGATTTTAGAGGCCTTTGATAAATATAAAAGTTCAATGGAAAGGGTTGGAAAAGCGGTAGGCGAATATTCGGATGACACATTATTAGATCAGTTGTACTTTTTTGAATTAAGCTTGTTTAGCTTCCTTACTGGGAATAACGACATGCACCTGAAAAACTTTTCGATGATTAATTTTGGGAATAAATGGGTTTTAGCTCCTGCTTATGATTTGCTAAATGTGACAATTGTAAATCCTGGAGATAAAGAAGAACTTGCTTTAACACTTGAAGGAAAAAAGAAAAAATTAAGGCGAGAAAATTTTGAACATCTTGGAAAGGCTCTTGAATTAAATAAAAAACAGATTGAGGGAGTCTTTAAACGATTTATAAAAAACAAAGACCTTGCGTTGGAATGGATTGAAAATTCATTTTTATCAAATGATTTCAAGGAAAAGTATAAAGCTCTTTTGGAAGAAAAGTATTTAGTTTTATCAAGATAGAATAAGACTATGTTACAGGTAAAATAAATAAGGTAAAACTACCTTAGTGGAAACGTTAATATGAAAGCTCCTTTTCCCATTGCCCCTGTACATTTCAATTCAGAATTTCCATTTTGTTGACGGTCGGTGAATGATTCAAGAATAGCGTGGTGGCAACGGGCAAAGCTCAAGAAGTGAGTAGAGGAAAGAATAATGTTATTCTTTATAAATTAACGGACTTTGGCCATTTCGGGGAAGCTGATAGAACCAAAGGCGCATTAGATGAGTATACCTTTTTATTTTGGCAATTGAACCATCCTAAATTTAAATTGGAGTAAAAAGTCACATGTACGATCTAAATTTCTGTTTTGAATAATTTAATTGTAAAGGGTGTGTAAATGTTTTTGTTAAAGTTGGAAGAAAAAAATCAGAGTCCGTTTGGCTCGCTCTCCACACTCACTCTGATTTTTTGTACCCGGAAGCATTAATTTTTTATTTCAAAAGAAAATATACTTTTTGAATCAGGGACTCACTAATCAGCATTTTTATTACTTTTTATACAATAATCTCAATTATTATAGAAAAAAGATTGCAAGACCAACTTATTTTTCTTCTAAATTTCTAATCATTCCATAAATCATTTTTGATAGTTCTTCTGCTTTTCCATAGAAATCAGCATGCAATTCTTTCATCATCAATTTCTCTTCTTTCAAAAAATCGAAAATAGCAACGCATTCAAATGTTGATCCTCTTGCAATGACATAAAAATTTCTTTTATCTGGTTTGCTAAATCTACTTGTGCCTTCGGCAATGTTTAGCATGATGCTGAAGGATGCTCTTCGTAATTGATCTTTAGTTGTGCGATCTAATTCTTTTTGCTGAAGAATGAAGTTGTAAGTAGTTTTGTTAAAGACTTTTGCTTTTTGGTAGACTTCTAGTTTTTCGAAATCGAACATGAATTAATTTATTGATTGGAGGGCAAAAGTATTTGCTCATCCGGCCAATTAAAAATTTCTCGGAAAATTTAAAAAGAAAGAGTTTTATCGGGATTTCCACACTCATGCTCTACTTTCGCACTGAGTTTAGTGTGAGTTTGAGTGCGAGTATCGCAGTCTCCGCTTTTCATCCATCGTAGCTTTAGCGAAGATGGGAACGCTTCAGTTGCTACAGAGAAAATTCAGTGTGAGTCTGCGATCACACTCGCACTCCACACTGAATTTTGTACTCAAAAGGGGTACAAAATCGAACCTGTTTATGGAATGTTTAGCTAAAATTGATGAGTTGAAATACTTAGAGTTTAAAAAATTTATTAGAAATAATTTTGCGATATATCAACTCTACATCTTTTTAGGGTTGTGTTCGTTTTGCGATATATTCTCATTTTTCCAAATTTTATAGTCTATTAATGGAATAAAAAAGGCAAGCGAGAATAAGGCAGGCAACCAAGGCTTAAATTCTGAATTAAACTCTTTTGTGATGTTATTATGTGTTAGATGTTCAAACAGCATTATATTAACGCCCGCCCAAATAAAAATCCCAATCAAAAAAATGATGATCAGAATACAGATTTGAAATACAATAGTCCGAAATGAATTTGAAAGAGTAGTTTTCTGTCTTAATTGTCTATATATAATAACGGCAATAAAGGTTGGGATAAATATATTGCCAAATGTATATATGAGTGCCAGAAATGCATGGCTGGGGTGGTCAAATAGTAAATAGCTGAAGAACATAATAAAACAACTCACAAGGTCTGCTAACAATGTTAATTTAATGATTTGTCCCATTTGATTTTCTAATTTGTTTGCATTACAGCTAACATCTGTGGATACCTCAACTTAGTTTCAAAAACTAAATTTAAATATAATTTCCTGTATATTAATCTGTGCAGTCTTCAAATCTTGGGTAAGTCCGTAATTTCTCTATGGTTAATTTTTCTTTTTTGATCATGCTTTTTTAGTAGGGATTCCAAACAGGACTCGAACTCTCAACAGCTTAATTTTCAATGAGAAAATGAAATTACAATAATTTGAATTGAAATTATCGAACGAGATAGTCTATTGTAAAAATAGTGTGAGTTTGAGTGCGAGTATCGCAACTTCCGCTTTTCATCCATCGTAGTTTTAGCGAAGATGGGAACGCTTCAGTTGCTTCAGAGAAAATTCAGTGTGAGTCTGCGATCACACCCGCACTTCACACTCACACTGAATTTTAGATCAGTCTAAAGATACAATGCTCAGAATTAGCAAAATGCCTGAAAACCATAGATATCTTAATTACGTGGGTAATGGTTCGATCTAGAATTTTAGTAAAAGTTATTACTCGGGTAGTCAATCAGTAATTCGTATCTTTATATCTCCACTGTTCAACACCAAATACAAGCGCATTATGAAAAGATACGGCTTTACTATTGTTCTTTTTCTTATTGCCTTATTATTATACAATTGCAAGAAAAAGGAAAATAAACAGTTAGCATCTGCTGACAGGGGCGACTTAGTCGAAGTAACAGCAAACGGAAGCCTCAGCAAAAGTGAAATAGAAGAGCGAATCACCGAATTCCCTTCACAGGGTTGGGCCATTTATGATGTTTCTTTTTATTCCATAACCTATCGCACAGAGTATATGGGAAAACCAATCGATTCCAGGGGTTTGCTCATTATACCGAACGGAATTGATACAGTAGATCTTTTGATGTATTGCCACGGTACCGAAATACCTTCACAAACCTTAGGTGCTGATAACATTACACCATCGCTCTATACCGGAAGCAGTAAAACGCACAATGATGTAAGAAATATGGGCTTGGGATGGGCAAGCAAAGGCTTTGTGGTGTTCCTTCCGGATTATATAGGATTCGGGCTTACCATTGACAAAGAACATCCTTATATTTATTATCCAGAGCTATTTCTTTCGAATATCGATGGCTTATTAGCGGTCAAGAAACATCTCTTGAAGAGTAATTTATCTTACGATAATCAACTGTTTCTTACAGGATGGTCGCAGGGAGGCGGAGCTTGTTTATCGGCGCATAAATATATCCAGGAACAATATGCCTCTGAATTTACGGTAGAAGCGAGCTCAGGCCTCGCCGGACTCATTAATTTCGAGAGGTTTCATGATGAAATTTTAAGCTTAGGTGACGATGATTCTGATGTGATGCCTATTCTTTCCTGGGCAGTATACGCCGTAAATAAGTTCTCTGTTTTAAAGCGGCCAACAGACCAAATCTATTCCTATCCTGTTTACGACCAAATGTCTGCCCTTCTTTCTCCTTCAAAAAAACCTGGCAAAGCCTTTAAGCCTTATTTCATTAAGAAAGTCCTGAACGGAGAAGATAAGGAATACCGGAATATCATAGCACAGAATTCCTTTAGCAAAGGCTGGCTACCTGTCGGTAAAGTGTTTTTTCATCATGGAGATGCTGACGAGGTAGTGCCTTATTCTTCCTCAACTGACGCAGAGACAGGATTAAGGGCCGCAGGCGGAGACATTAAGCTTTATACCTATCCGGGTGGTAAGCATACAACAGAACTAGGCAATTTTATACAGAACACGTTTAAAGACTTCAGTCCGCTAAGATGAAAACAACGCTGTTATTAATGGTTTTGGTAATAAGCTCAGTCAGTTATGGTCAGTCAACCTTGAGGCCTAACATGTATTACCAGGACATGAACTATTACAATATTGCGGCTTTGCCACTTAAAGACTCGTTAAAGTATAGCTATTCAATTTATGCCAAGCATAAGTTTGTTGAAAATGAAAACTACATCTGGAATAAGCCGACCACTTTTTTTCTGAACCATATCGGTGCGATTAAGAATAAGCCTGCGTTTTACAATGTGGCATATATCAGCGACCGATATTCTTTTTATAGCAGGAATACGATTTATACCGGATACCTGCACAAATTTAAATTTGGAAAAAATAAAAACAGCACGCTTAGTGTTGGTGGAAGACTGGTGCTTAATTTTGATGTAATAGATTGGGACAAATTCACATTGCCTTCCGGTGAATCTGGGAAATCATTAAAGCCAAATGCAGATCTGGATCTGGGTGCGCTGTACCGGTTTAAAAGATTCACATTGGGGTTCTCCTCAAAAAATGTGATCGGCACGTCTGTAAAGCTAGACGGAGAAAAATTATTAATTAATCAAAGAGAATATTATATCAATGCCTCTTATCTATTCCGGATTAAAAATAACTATGAAATCGCACCGTATATTTTAGTACGTAAGGAATTGAATACTGAATTTGATATAGGATTGCATCTCAGCCTCTTTAAGCGTGTTGATCTGTCTTACCAGCTGCGTTTACTTAAATTATGTCACATTTTTTCTATACAAGGACATATTACCCGGTCATTAAGCGTCGGCGCTGCCTTCGATTATTCCCCGCTGCTTCCCGATAATAATCTGGATATTTTTGTCAGATATACATTCTGAAGGCAAAAATCATTGCAGACAGAAAAAGTCGTATCCCATCGTTAGCTTCATTACCTGAATCGGAGTTGAACCAATATTATACTGATTATAAAAATGTTACTTAAGCGAATTTTTAGTAAATAAAAAAGCGCCTGATTATCAAGCGCTTTCTTCATTGTATTCCAAACAGGACTCGAACTCTCAACAGCTTAATTTTCAATGAGAAAATGAAATTACAATAATTTGAATTGAAATTATCGAACGAGATAGTCTATTGTAAAAATAGTGTGAGTTTGCGATCACACCCGCACTCCACACTCACACTGAATTTTGTACCCGAAAGCATTACATTATCGAACCGGATTAACGGTTATTTGGCTAAAATAGAGGAATTGAAATATATGGAATTTATTTAGTGTGAGTTTGAGTGCGAGTATCGCAACTTCCGCTTTTCATCCCTCGTAGTTTTAGCGAAGATGGGAACGCTTCAGTTGCTACAGAGAAAATTCAGTGTGAGTCTGCGATCACACTCGCACCCACACTCACACTGAATTTTGTACCCGAAAGCATTACATTATCGAACCGGATTAACGGTTATTTGGCTAAAATAGAGGAATTGAAATATATGGAATTTATTTAGTGTGAGTTTGAGTGCGAGTATCGCAACTTCCGCTTTTCATCCCTCGTAGTTTTAGCGAAGATGGGAACGCTTCAGTTGCTACAGAGAAAATTCAGTGTGAGTCTGCGATCACACTCGCAC
>CAZMRM010000123.1:0-3399 GCA_964568515.1 uncultured Chitinophaga sp.
CAATGGGAGCTCTTGGCGGTGATATTTCAACATTAAGCTTTAATCCCGCAGGCATTGGTATTTTCCGAAAATCAGAATTAACGATCTCTCCTTCTGTATTTTTTCAACGCACTTCTTCAACTTACAGGGATGTAAATGCAATTGATGATCGGTTGAATTACAATCTGGGTAATATTGGCGTTGTTGCTACTTTCAAGCTAAAAGATACCACAAGCGGTTGGCGATCATTAAATTTTGGATTTGGATACAACAGAACCAATAATTTTTATAATCGCATAAGTACGATTGGAGATAATAAGTATGGTTCCTTACTGGATGCTTACGTTGCAGATGCAAATGTTACCAGTCCGACCAATTTTGATGCTTTTTCGACTGATTTAGCGTATCAAACTTATTTAATAAACCCATTAACCACAGACAGTACCCGTTATGACCATGTACTTAAATATTATGGTGAACAACAAAACAAATCGGTAGAGAGTAAAGGATCAATGGGAGAAACAGACCTTAGTTTTGGTGGCAATTACAGGGATGTTCTTTTTGTGGGGGCAACCTTGGGAATTGTGAACGCACGTTACATAGAAGAATATACCTATACAGAAACAGATGTAAAGGACACAATTCCGGCATTTAAATCTTTTACATTAAAACAATATCTTGATTCAAAAGGCAATGGGATAAATTTTAAATTGGGGGTAATCGTTAAGGCCACGGATTGGTTGCGATTGGGAGCAGCTATCCATACTCCAACCAGAATAAGCATGAATGATGTTTATTACAACAGCATGAGTTCGGATTTGGAAGGTAGTTATAAATATTCCCAAAATTCACCGGAAGGCAATTTTAATTATGCTATTACAACGCCTTTCAGAGCTATTGGAAGTGTTGGTTTTATTATCAATAAAATAGCAGTAATCAATGCTGATTATGAATATGTGAACTATAAAAATGCACGTTTAAGTTCTAGTCCGAATGTATTTAGTAACATTAATACCTACATCCGTAATCAATATATTTCAGCAAATAATTTACGATTAGGAGGTGAAATTCGTTTTGATCCTATAAGTTTTAGAGCTGGTTATGCCCTGTATGGAACTCCTTTTAAATCCGGACTTAATAAAGATGCGAACAGATCCAGTTATACGGCTGGAATAGGATACAGAAAGAACTTTTTCTTTATCGACTTTGCCTTTGTCCTTAATAAATATACAGACTACAGCTATTTATATGATCTTAGTTTCAATGATGCCGTTGTGAAAAATGCTTACACCAGTAGCAGCTATGTATTGACATTGGGTATTCGTTTCTAATTTCCATTTTAAAATAAAAATACCCCGTGTTTATATAGAACACGGGGTATTTTTTATATTTAAGTCTTAAGCTTTTGCTAAAGTCTTACCTGTTAAAATTTCAGCATCAACCAGAATTCTTCCACAATGCTCACAAACTATTACTTTTTTATGTGTTTTAATATCCAGGTGGCGTTGCGGAGGGATTTTATTAAAACATCCACCACATGCATCACGCTCAACGGTAACAACTCCTAAACCGTTAATTACATTGGAGCGTATACGTTTATAAGCATTCAAAAGTCTATCTTCGATAATTGCTTCTGAATTTTTCGATTTTTTAAGTAAATCCTGTTCTTCCTTTTCCGTTTCAGCAATAATTTCATCCAATTCTTGCTTTTTCAATTTTAAATCCTTTTTTCTATCTTTTAAATCTTCTTCCGACTGTGTAATCACATCTTTTTTAGCCACAATCGTTGCTTTATATTCTTTAATACGTTTTTCTGCCAACTGAATTTCAAGATTTTGGAATTCTATCTCTTTGGTGATAGCATCATACTCTCTGTTATTGCGTACTTTGGATTGTTGAGCCTCATATTTTTTAATAAGTCCTTGTGCATCTTTTATCACATTCTTTTTCTCTGTAATAGAATCCTCCAGCGTTTTTAATTCTTCTGTAAAATTATTAACACGAGTTTCCAAACCTGCAACTAAATCCTCAAGGTCCCGGACCTCTAAAGGCAATTCACCTCTTACAGTCCTGATTTTATCGATTTTTGAGTCAATCTGTTGCAATTCATATAGTGCCCTCAACTTTTCCTCTACCGAAATTTCGTCAGTTTTAGTTTTTGCCATTTTTATAAGTATTTAATTGGATTTGTATTAATTTTCGTCAAATGGAGTGCAAATGTACTAAATTTTTTCTTCAAAATTTCATAAAATAATTCCATTGTAAATTGCTCACTTTCATAATGTCCGATATCAGCAATAACAATTTTTCCATCCGCATCAAAAAATTGGTGATATTTAAAATCAGCAGTGATAAACACATCAGCTTTATGGGTTATAGCCTCATTTAGTAAAAAGCTTCCGGAGCCACCACAAATTGCTACTTTTTTGACTTTTTTCTCCCTTAAAGACGTATATCTTATACTATCTGTCTTCATTTTTGCCTTCATTTCCCTTAAAAATTCCATTTCATCCATTTCATCTTTCAGCTCCCCGATCATTCCGGCACCTATTTTTGGATGCGAATTTGACAATGGGATGAGATCATAAGCAACTTCTTCATATGGATGCGCCTTCAACAAGGCAGTTATAAGACCGGCTTCAATTACAGAAGGATATACCACCTCTACCTTTACCTCTCCCCCCTGAAAACGCTTTCCAATTTCTCCTGTGTGAGGATTCGCACCTTCCAACGCCTTAAATGTCCCAATACCCGAAGAGCTGAAACTACATTCATTATAATTGCCTATATATCCAGCCCCGGCATTGAATAATGCCAAACGTACCTGTTCTGCATTTTCCAGAGGTGTGTAAGTAATAAGCCGTTTTAATAAATTTTTGCCTGGTGAAAGAATTTTACAGTTTTCCAGGCCCAGCCTTTCACAAATTTTTCCATTTACGCCATTATAAACATTATCCAAATTTGTATGAGCTGCGTATATGGCAATGTTATTCTTTATTGCTTTTATGATAACTCTTTCTACATAATTTTTACCATTTAGTTTTTTTAAACCGGAAAAAATAATGGGATGATGAGCTATAATCAAATTTGCTTTTCTCTCTATAGCTTCGTCAATGATTGCTTCAGTACTATCTAAACAAATAACAGCGCCTGTAACTTCCATATTTTCTTCTCCACATAGCAATCCCGCATTGTCGTAGTTTTCTTGATAGGAAAGTGGTGCAATTGTTTCTATATAACTAGTAATTTCCTTTAATCTCATAATTTATTTTTTACGAAATTTACAAAAATTGTCATTAATTGCATCAATATAATAAGTCTCCGTTTGTGATCCGAATGAATCAATAATTTTTGTTGGCATCATATAATTTGTATTTTTAGGCTGTGAAGTTTCTACGAATTATTCTGTTTCCAATTTCG
>CAZMRM010000123.1:3409-5414 GCA_964568515.1 uncultured Chitinophaga sp.
ACAAACTTTACGACCACAAGATCTTTAAGGCTACAAAACCTGATATTCCAACCATATCCGTTGGCAATCTCTGTGTTGGTGGAACTGGTAAAACTCCTCATATCGAATATCTTATCCAAGTATTAAAAAGTGAATTTTATATTGCAACCCTTAGCAGAGGATATGGAAGAGCCTCTACCGGTTTTATATTAGCGGATACTCAGTCAACGGCTAATGATATCGGTGATGAACCTATGCAATTCAAAAAAAAATTCAATGGTATCCGGGTAGCTGTTGACGAAAGGAGAATTAGAGGAATTGAAAAACTTATTCAAAATTTTCCTTCATTACAAACAATTTTATTGGACGATGCCTTTCAACACAGGGCGGTAATTCCTGGGATTTCGATCATACTAACAGATTTCAGTAATTTATATAGCAATGATTTTATTTTACCTACCGGTCGTTTAAGAGAATTTCGTTCGGGAGCAAAAAGAGCAAATATCATTATTGTAACCAAGTGCCCTCAGGTATTGTTGCCCATAGAACGTAAACGATTGAAAGATCTCCTTAAACCATTACCACATCAGGACATTTATTTTTCTTCCATTAAATACGGTGATTTTGTTCCGCTTTACGCTGCCAAATACCCTACTCCCTTTACAAAGGAGTATTATTTTGAACGAAATTTTTCACTCTTATTAGTAACAGGGATCGCAAATACTTCAACAATTATGTATTATCTGAAAGATAAAATAAAAAATGTACACCATTTAAAGTTTCCTGATCACCATGATTTTACTAAAAAAGATCTTGAAAAAATAAAAGAAGCATTCAGCAGTATTACTGCCACCAACAAAATTATACTCACCACTGAAAAGGATTCAATGCGTTTCAAAAGCACAGCATTTTTGACTGTTCTGAAGGATCTTCCAATGTTTTACATTCCCATTGAAGTTGTCTTTGATGAAAAAGATAAAAATACTCTAAACGATCAAATAATCAATTATGTTAGAACACATCAAAGAAACAGCAGCATTCTTACAAAGTAAAATCTCTTTTAAGCCTGATATTGGAATTATTTTAGGAACCGGTCTTGGTGGTTTGGTAGAATCAATTGATATAAAACATTCTATTTCATATGAGGAAATTCCAAATTTCCGTTTATCAACGGTAGAAGGCCATACAGGGAAATTAATTTTTGGTGAACTGGGTGGTAAAAAAGTGGTCACGATGCAAGGCCGTTTTCATTTTTATGAGGGCTACACATTACAAGAAGTTACTTTTCCGGTGAGAGTTATGAAATTATTGGGAATTCAGCAGCTTTTTGTATCCAATGCTTCCGGAGGAATGAACCCCGATTTTGAAGTAGGAGATTTAATGATTATAAACGATCATATAAATTTTTTAGGGGCTAACCCCCTAATTGGTAAAAATATAAGTGAACTAGGACCCCGTTTCCCAGATATGAGTGAAGTATATGACAAAAAGCTTATTCATACAACAAAGGAAATTGCGAAGAAAAACGATATAAAAATTCATGAAGGCGTCTATCTCGGTTTATCTGGCCCTACATTTGAAACGCCTGCCGAATACAAAATGCTAAGGATTTTAGGGGCAGACACTGTTGGTATGAGTACCGTTCCTGAAATAATAGCTGCCCGTCATATGAATATTACCTGTTTTGCCATATCCATTATCACCGATCTTGGAATCCCTGGAAAAATCGAAAAAATTACACATGAAGAGGTTCAACGTGTTGCAAATATTGCCGAGAAAAAAATGACCTTTTTATTTAAAGAACTGATTAAGACCCTTTAGTTTTTTCCTTTAAAAAAGCGTATCTTTAGTAGTACTAAACCATTTTTCAAATGAAAAGATTTTACCTTTTACTCATTTCTTCTTTTTTGATAGGCTCTATTCATGCGCAATATGACCACCAAAATATCAACTTAATAGGACATTGGTTTAACTCGTCGGAGGTCGCAGAACCTTACTACGGAATAAAGTACAACAGTATTTGGGG
>CAZMRM010000123.1:5424-10169 GCA_964568515.1 uncultured Chitinophaga sp.
CTGGGTAAATCCTAAAGATAACAAGGAATATGCTATTTTAGGTTCAGGATCCGGAACTTATTTTATCGATATTTCTAGTCCTATGACTCCGAAAGAGGCCGATTTTGTACCCGGAAAAAGGAACCTGTGCATTTGGAGAGAATATAAAACCTATAAAAATTATTTATATGCTATAAGTGATGATGGCGTACCTAACAGCTTTCAAATAATAGATATGAGCTACTTACCAGATTCGGTTCATGTTGTTTATGACGCTGATACGCTGGTACAAAGAGCGCATACCGTGTATATTGATGGTGACAAACTCTATCTCGCCAGTGTTAAATTTACTACTTCAAAATACTCTATGGCTGTTTACAGTCTGGCTAACCCTGAAAAGCCCACTTTGTTACGTTATCTGAATCAGGATTATCCGGCGATAAGTGATGTTCATGACATGCTGGTTAGAAACGACACGGTATACGCTTCATGCGGATATTCGGGTTTATTTATTTACCACTACAATTCTCAACTCAATAAATTCATTTATATTAATTCGATACAGCAATATCCAGAACCAGGTTATAACCACAGTAGTGCCTTGACACCAGATGGACATACATTCGTATTTTGTGATGAGGTACCCCGTAATCTTCCTGTTAAAATTTATGATATTTCTGATATAAACAATATTACCATTGACACCATTTTCAAATCTGCAGAAGGCCCTACTCCTCACAATCCTTACATCAAAGACAAAAACCATGTGATAATTGCATATTATCAGGACGGGTTACAAATATTTGATATAAGTAACCCTAAAATGCCGGTCCGCAGTGGCTATTTTGATACAGATACAATTGATGGAATATCGAATAACTACAACGAAAAAGGTACAGCCTATCATGGATGCTGGGGAGCCTATATTCATTCGCCGAGCGGGAATATACTTGCTTCTGATATGCAAAATGGTTTATACGTTTTAAATGCAGATCTTGCTTTAAGCATAACTACTATAAACAACACTTCTTTTCCTGTTTCTGTTTTCCCCAATCCATCTGAAAATTTAATTAATCTTCAATTTGAATTATCAAAATCGCAAGTGCTTTCTTTTGAGATATTGGACATGGCAGGCAGAAGATTATTTCTGAATACAGAAAATAACCCTGCTGGTACTATCACACGAACCATCCACTTGGATAAACTTGAAAAGGGAATGTATCTGATTAAAATATCAGGAAAAGAAGTTTTCTTTTCGTCGAAATTCATAAAAAATTAATTTTCGTCGTTGGGCATTATGCTTTTAAAGGTCTGGCATATGCATTCACATCTTTGTCGTTAATTATTTTATCGCATAAAATGATTAATCGTTCCATCACATTTCGGAATTCCCGAATATTACCTGTCCAATTAATTTTTTGTAATTCTATAATAGCTTCCTTTGTTATTGTTTTTAAAGGCATCCCATGCTCTTCGCAAATAAGTTTTAAAAAATGCTGTGCAAGCAATGGAATATCTTCTTTGCGTTCATTTAAAGAGGGAACATGAATCAAAATTACACTCAAACGGTGGTACAAATCTTCACGGAAATTTCCGGCCATAATTTCCTTTTGAAGGTCTTTATTGGTTGCAGCAACAACCCGAACATTTACTTTAATTTCCTTTTCTCCACCAACTCGCGTAATTTTATTTTCCTGTAAAGCCCTCAATACTTTTGCTTGAGCTGAAAGACTCATATCGCCGATTTCATCTAAAAAGAGAGTTCCGTTTTCTGCTTGCTCAAATTTTCCTTTGCGTTGATTAACTGCCGAAGTAAAAGCGCCTTTTTCGTGACCAAATAATTCACTTTCTATTAGTTCTCCCGGTATTGCTGCACAATTTACTTCAATGATGGGACCTGAGGCACGGTTACTTTTCTCATGCAACCATCTTGCCACTAGCTCTTTGCCACTACCATTACCTCCGGTTATTAAAACTCTCGCGTCTGTCGGTGCAACTCTTTCGATCATTTCCTGTATTTGAACAATTGCTTTCGATTGTCCGATCATATCAAATGTCTTGTTTACCTTTTTTTTCAATACTTTCGTTTCTTTGACAAGAACAGATTTATCCATTGCATTACGAATCGTTACTAACAAACGATTTAAATCAAGAGGTTTGGCAATAAAATCAAAAGCACCTTTTTTAACCGCCTCTACAGCGGTTTCAATTGTCCCGTGTCCCGAAATCATCACAACAGGAATATCATTATTCAACTCTATTATTTTTTCAAGCACTTCAATACCGTCCATTTTCGGCATTTTAATGTCGCACAAAACAACATCATATTTTTCTTTTTGAAAAAGTGTAATCCCTTCTAATCCCTCTAATGCTTCATCAACCGAATATTTCTCATATTCTAAAATTTCACGTAATGTTTTGCGAATACTTTTTTCATCGTCGATAATTAATATTCTAGGCATTTGACTAATTTTTGATTGGTTAAAATTTACAATGATTAATTCTATGGTATCAATTCATGTAATACACCTTCTTTTAATGAAAAGGTAGACAAGCGCATCTTATGAATATCAAATTCTGTTAAAATAAAATGAACGAGAATACTTGAAATAACAATCATATCAACACGCATTGAAATTAATCCTTTCATTTCCATACGGTCTTTCTTGGTAGACTTCATCAAAATCATGTATATCTGGGCACAATCCGGCAAAGTAAAAGTATATTCCGTTTTATCTTTTAGTATATCCGGGGTATAAAACCGGTAAGCAATCATTTCAGCTAAAGAATCAAATGATCCTGATGAACCGATGAGTTCTGTAACCGGATACTTTTTAATGGCATTATACAATGGTTGTAATTCTGTTTTAAGGTAAGAAGAAATTGCCTTAATTTCATCTGGCTGGATAGGATCCGAAGGATTAAAGAGTTCCAGTAATCTCGCTGCTCCAAGTAAAAAACTTTGTTTCCAATAAACCTGATTTTTACTTGCAATGATGAACTCCGTACTTCCTCCACCAATATCAATTATTAAAGAGGTATTTTCATTCATCTCCACAGCATCCCTGACTCCTAGATAAATAAGTTCTGCTTCTCTATCACCACTAATCATCTCCACATCTATTTTAGTTACTTCTTTAGCTATGTTAACAAATTCCTTCCCATTGGAAGCTTCTCTTATTGCAGAAGTTGCAAAAGCAATAACTTTATCAGCATTATGAAGCTGTATTGTTAACCGATGCATCTTTAATGCATCTATCCCTCTTTGAAAGGCTTCCGGAGCGATAAATCCTTTTGTGATACCGCCCTCACCCAATTTCACAGAAATTTTTGTTTGACAAACTATTTCATAGCTTTTATCCGGATTAAATTGAACAATCAGCAGGTTAAATGTATTCGTCCCTAAATCAATAATGGCAACACGATTCATAAATTTTATTTCAAATTGTTTTTGAATACGAAGTTCAATTAATAATTATCCTTTGTAAAAAAGCCATTTTCCGATCTCTTTCCAGTTTACTTTCTTTCCATACATCAAAATACCTGTTCTGTATATTCTTCCGGCCAGCCATGTCGTTATAAGGAACCCTATTATCAGAAACAACATTGATAAAATCACTTCCCAAGCAGGAACTCCAAAAGGTAATCTTACCATCAGTACTACAGGAGACGTAAACGGGATAAAAGAAAACCACATCGATGCGGAACTATTCGGATTCTGGATAACATACTGTGCAATCACAAAAGAAAAAATCAACGGAAGTGTTACTGGTAACATAAATTGTTGCGTATCAGACTCACTGTCAACGGCAGAGCCCACCGCAGCAAATAAGGCGGCATACATTAAATAGCCGGCTAAAAAGAAGAACAAGAAACAGAACAAAATCTGAACAATATTGATATTTTTCAAGTCATCCATTATTTTCATTGCATTGCTGGCACCTTGTATTTTTCCCATCTTTTTATAGTTAAGATCAGCTCCGATTTTTATTACTTCTTCTTTTTGCTGTATTTGTTCAATTTCTACGTTTTTCAAAATGGTCATACCTGCAACAGTATAAATTGTACCTGTTAGAACAACCCATAATAAGAATTGAGTGAGTCCAACCAAAGCTATGCCTATAATTTTTCCCATCATTAATTGAAACGGCTTTACAGATGATAGTATCACTTCGACGATACGACTTGTTTTCTCCTCCATCACTCCACGCATAACCTGAACACCATATAAAAGAATAAATATGTAAATTAAAACACCTGCACCCAATCCTATGGCCATTTGCAAGCCGGCATTCGTTTTTTTACTTGCTCCGTTTTTTTCTAGCTCCTGTGTAATTAATTCGAATCTTGATCCATCCTCTGCTGCTTTAATCAGATCAATGTTTACTTTATTTTTTGCTAATATAGCATCGTACATCATCTTATTTAATGTACCTCGAATATATTCCTCTGTTCCTATACCTAACTGACTTTTATAATACATAATTACAGATCCTTTTCCTTCCAGAATATTAGGTGGAATCCATAAAATAGCATCATAATCTGTATCGTATAATCCTTCCTGGGCAGCTTGTAAAGAAATATCCGGATAATCAAATTGAAGGTATTTACGTTCAGGCAATAATTCTCTAAACAAATAACTCTCATCAATTACTTCTATTTTCTGTTTATCATGCTCTCTCAGTGCAAGATAAACTGGCACAATCATAACTGCAGCAATTAGAACAGGTCCAAGAATCGTCATTAGTATAAATGACTTTTTTCTG
>CAZMRM010000124.1:0-3767 GCA_964568515.1 uncultured Chitinophaga sp.
AACAATATCCTCTGCATCGTCATTGTCTTTTAACAGGGTTTTGGCATACACCACCAGCAATTTATAGTACGCATGAAAAACCTGCTCAAAGGCATGAATGCTGACTATTTTATAATTCTGTATAGTTGTTTCCTTTTCCACTAATAGTGACCTGACGATAATATCCTGTAAACTGATACCGTTTAATAAGGCCATAAAGTTAGAAACTTTATAAGTATGACAACTCAAAATAAATTTACCCCTATGCAACAGGATCTGATGTTGAAAATAATGAAGTAATGAGTTGATTGGGGCCTATTCCGGTTTTATTTTGATAAAATAATCGCTTATTTTTGCAAAAATCCGGTTCTATGAAGTTTATTCTCAAAAAACAGGTTATTGGCCCTCTTGTATTTTTTTCCTTGTTAAATATACTGAGTGCGCAAGAGCTTGTAAAAAACGGAAACTTTGAGCAGTGCTCCAGTCATCCGGTTTCCTGGGGGCAGGCCCATCTGGTGAATCACTGGAAATCTTTTTCAAACAAACCGTGGTCGCCTGTTACTTATTTCTATGATTTTGAAGGCAGAAGCTATATACCTACCATGAGGGAGGGCGGAAAACAAGAACCTTATTCGGGATATGGATTTATGGGATTGGGTATAGCATTCAGAAAAATAGAGAAGAAAGGATCCCAAATTCTTGAAACAGAATTGTTAATGCCACTTGAAAAAGATTCAATTTATATCATTTCTGCTTATGTTAGTATCGCAGATAAAGTAAGGTATGCCATTGATTATATACCGGTGTTGCTTTCTTCTCAGGAAATCATCCCCCCAAAAAACCAACCTTTTTACACGGCATCCAAAGTGATCCAGTTAAGGGCAACCACTCCATTTTTAAATGATGCAAAGCAATGGATGCATATAACGGCTGAGTATAAAGCAAAAGGAGGAGAACGGTTCCTGCTTATCGGAGGAATTGTTGACAGAAAAAAAGATAAAAAGCCGGATTTCCGTTTACAGAAAATGCCTTTTCGTTTTAGCTTTAATTACCTGATTTTAAACAAACTTACTTTTTATTTCATAGATCAACTATCTCTAAAAAAAATGTATGATAGCAATACCAATCATCAAACTGTGCCCCTTGTTGATTCTGTAAAGAAGCTTAGTAATAAAATTGTTTTAAGTGATGTTCTGTTTGACAGCAATTCCTGGATATTGAAAGACAGCTTTAATAATCAGCTGAATGCATTGATCTCTCAACTCCTGACAAATAAACAATATACAATCGCTATCAATGGATATACGGATAACAGTGGAAAACAGGAATGGAATACCGAACTGTCGGAACGGAGGGCAAAAGCAATATACTCCTACCTGAACCAACAAGGAATAACAGAAAACAGGATGACCTATCAGGGATATGGAGAAAGGACGCCTGTTGCTGATAATACAACTGTTGAGGGACGTTCCAGAAACAGAAGAGTTGAAATTATAATTAACGAATGAACCGGCATTTCAAATGCAGTATTTTTCTATTCTCTATTCTAATGGGGTTGGTTTCATTCTCGCAAAATGACACCACACCAAAAAGGAAAGGGAATGCCTTCTTACGTCTTAACAGAAA
The DNA here is from genome assembly GCA_964568515.1 of uncultured Chitinophaga sp. Classification (GTDB taxonomy): domain Bacteria; phylum Bacteroidota; class Bacteroidia; order 2-12-FULL-35-15; family 2-12-FULL-35-15; genus 2-12-FULL-35-15. The sequence goes on from CAZMRM010000124.1 coordinate 1,606, forward strand.
ACTGGTTCATTGGGTAATTAAAGAACCAAAACCATTTTGTGATACAAATTATGTAAAAACATACAGTAAGGTTTTAACCATCGGACTTCCTGTATCCTCTAAAAGCTTTAGAATAGGGTTTGCCGATAAAAAAACAGGTAGCATACTCAATTATTATCCTGCTGTTACCTATTCACCTGGTTTATTCATTAACACGAGTTTATTTGGCTTTTTTATAACCCCCAGCTTTATCGGTATCCACCAAAATTCGACCAAGCGTGGCACATCGGATTATAACGATTATCAATTCAATATCTATGCAAAGCGTTTTTTTTATGATATCAGTTTACGGTTGTACAGCGGCTTTTATCTGAACAATACCAAAGCTTACCAACAATATGAATCGTTGGAAAATTTTTATCAGCGTCCTGATCTGGTTTCCTTATCCGGAAGTTTCAATATTTTTTATGTATTTAACAATAAAAAGTTCTCCTTTCGCGCTCCTTTTTCATTTACGCAAGCACAAATAAAAAGTGCAGGGTCTTTTATTATTGGTACCTACCTCTCTGATTTTGCGTTCACCGCTGATTCCTCCGTCATCGGAAGTCAATTGACAACATCATTTGAAAGTTTTCCATCCTTAAAAAGTGGCAATTCATTTTCAACAGGTCTGAGCTTTGGATATGCGTATACTTATGTTTTAAAAAAGAAATTTTATATCTCCTGTTCGTTGATACCCGGTATTGGCATCAGTAAATTAAATTTAGAAAGGATGGATCGCAGTGTGTACAATGCTGCGAATGATGCATCTTTTAAATTCAAATTTACTTTTGGCGCAGGTTACAATACCAGCAAATGGTTTTTCGGAATGATGTTTCTCAGCGATAGTTATTACAATATAAGTGAAGTAAGTCCGCTGGATGTAAATTATCAATTGAGAAGATTTCGTGTTTTTATCGGACGAAGGTTCAATGCCCGGAAAATAGAAGATAAAATCCTAAGAAAATTTCACTTAGATTGATTTCGATGTAATTTTTTTCAAGTTTTAAGATATTTAAAAACAGGCATTTACAAACAAAAACACGATTATTTTTTATTTTTTTTATAAAAAATGTAATTTCGATCAAATAATCTACTACTTTTGTAGACAATTAAAAACCAGTTTTGAATTGCAGGTCATTTTTTTTGATCAAAAAACACATAATGTCTATAGAATTAATATATAATAATAAAGTATTACCATTTAAAAGCTATAAAAACAAGGATAGCATGGGCCTGTTGTTAAATATGTTTAACAGTGCGCACATCTACTTTTTAAGCCATTATTGTTAAAACAACTCCCCTACTTTTTTATTCCACCAATTAATTTAAAACTAAAAAAAGAAGAAATGAAAAGAAAAATAATATTAACGCTATCACTATTAACAGCTATCATTTTTAATACAAATGCTCAGAAAGCTGAAAATGGAAAAATTATCATAACCGGATCTCGTTTTACTTACCCTTTGGTAGAAAAATGGATCTCCGAATTCAAAAAACAGTATCCGGATGTACCCTTCCGGATTATAGCCAGAGGAGGGCCGAATGTAGACAGTGCCAACCTGATCATCAATGCACACGTATTGAATCCGGAAGAGATCCGACCTAACTATAAAGTAGTAAATATCAGCAAATACAGTTTGCTTCCTGTTGCTAATGCAAAAAATCCAGCCTTAAAAGAATGGGAAACAAAAGGGATCAAGGAAAAACAATTCAAAAAATTATTTTTTGAAAAGGTAGATCCATTGGCACCCAAAAAAGAAGAAAAGAAAGATGCTGGTATATATAAACCTGTCGTTTATACACGTCTCGAAAAAGCATGTGCACCTACTACGTTTGCCAGAAACTTTGGATTTGAGCAAGCGGATATTCTGGGAAAACAAATTGGAGGTGATGACAAGCATTTAATAACAGCTATTGAAAGAGACACCAATGGTATTACTTATAACAACCTGGGCATGATCTACGATTTAACAACCCGTAAAGTAAAAAATGGTTTATCAATCGTTCCCCTTGATCTGAATGGCAATGGGAAATTGGATACTGATGAAAATTTTTACGCTTCCATTGATGAGGTAATAGAACATCTGGAAAAGAAAAAATACTCAGAAATCACAACAGAGTATGTTAACATTTCTTATCCG
>CAZMRM010000124.1:3777-10095 GCA_964568515.1 uncultured Chitinophaga sp.
ATATTAGATAATGGTCAGCAATACAACCATGACTTTGGTTTCTTAAATTTTGAAAAAGAAAAATTATCAGAGCAAAAAGAGGCCTTGTCATTCTCATTGAATAAATAGACAATAATAAAGAATGGTGCACATGAATGTGCACCATTTAACATTCTATACATCAGCTCATGAAAACAAAATTTATTGTACTGGCTTATGTAGCTCTTGCATTTTATTTTTTCACGGCATTTCTGGCACCTAACGACAGTGAAAAAGGAACACATGAAATAGAAGCTCAAACAAAAAAAGAAGTGTTACAGGTTCTGGATGAGTATATGCGAACATTCAACTCCGGTGACGCAAAAGCATGGCAAAAAACATATCAGTTTCCTCATTATCGTCTTGCCAGCGGTAAAATGGCTGTTCTTGAAACAGCCACCTTGGATTCAACTGTATTCAAAAGACTAAAACAATCGGGCTGGCACCATAGTCAGTGGGACCATCGCGAAATTATTCAGGCATCGAATGATAAGGTACATGTAGATACCCGTTTTTCAAGATACCGGGAAGATGGTACACTCATCGGACGGTATGAGTCACTTTATATTGTTACAAAAGAAAATGGCAGATGGGGCGTAAAGTTCAGATCCAGTTACGCAGAATAAAAAACCGAATTAATCTACTATATAAATCTGTTATATGAATTACAAAAAACTTAATTGTCTTTTTGCCCTTACCATTGTTATTTTATCGGCTGTTAAAGGAATAGCCCAGCAAAATAACACTCCGGAGTGGAAAGGAAAAATTACCAAAAATGCTGCGGAAGCAACTCCTTACAAGATTCAGTTTAATAAAAAAGCGAAAGAAGGATCACCCAATGTTGTACTGATACTATTAGATGATGTTGGTTTTGGTGCTACGTCTGCATTTGGTGGTTTGATCAATACACCTACATTGGATCATCTTGCCAATAATGGCTTGCGTTATACCAACTTTCACACGACCGGAATTTGTTCGCCTACTCGTTCTGCTTTATTAACAGGCCGAAATCACCATGCAGTAAGTATGGGTATGTTTCCTCCTCCATACATATCCGGAGACTTTCCCGGATATAACGGTCACCTTCAACCGCAAGATGCGACCATTGCTGAACTGCTACAGGCCAATGGCTATGGTACGTATCACGTAGGTAAATGGCATTTAACACCAGAGGATGAAACAACAGATCTGGGTCCATTCTTAAGATGGCCTTCCGGAAAAGGTTTTGATCATAACTATAGTTTCTTAGGTGGTGCAACCGATCAGTATAAACCGGATTTAGTGGAGGACAACCAACACATAAAATCCGATGGTACACATCTGAACAAACTGATCACCGACAAAGCAATCAGCTATATTTCCAGACAAAAACAACTGGCACCTGAAAAACCGTTTTTCCTGTACTATGCAACGGGTGCAACACATGCACCACATCAGGTAGCAAAAGAATGGAGCGACAAGTATAAAGGAAAATTTGACGGAGGATGGGATACTTTCAGAGAACAGGTTTTTGCACGTCAAAAACAATTAGGAGTTATTCCTGCCAATGCAAAACTTCCACCTCGTAATCCGTTTATAAAGGCATGGAAAGAGCTTTCACCGGAAGAGCAAAAATCATCAGCTCATTTTATGGAAGTGTATGCAGGTTTTCTGGAATATACAGATGCCGAGATCGGACGTCTGGTGGATCATTTGAAAACTTCCGGACAGTATGAAAACACTGTATTTCTGGTTATCGTTGGCGACAATGGCGCGAGTAAAGAAGGAACCGAATATGGTGTCACCAATAAAACATTGAAATTTGATGAGCCCAATTTGACACGTGAAGAATATAAAAAATTTATCTTCAGTGAATACGATAAAGTGGGCACCAAGGATGTAATTACTGCAGCAAACTATCCGCTTGGATGGGCACAGGCCGCCAATACCCCTTTCCGTTTCTGGAAAAGTGATGCAAATGCAGAAGGTGCCACTCATAATCCGTTGATTATTCATGGGACTAAAATAGCGGGTAAAGGAGAAGTGAGAACTCAATACGGACATGTGAATGATATTTATCCGACAATTGCTGAATTAACCGGAATTTCTCAACCGGAAATCCTTAAAGGTTACAAGCAAAATCCTTTGCATGGTACCAGTCTCGTATACTCCATTCAGGATAAAAATGCTGCTACAAAGCATACACAACAGTATTATACAATACTTGGAAACAGGGCTATAGTAAAAGATGGCTGGAAAGCCAGCGCTATCCATCGCCCTAACTCCCTGGATCTGTTAAAATTTGCAGATGATCCGAAAACAGTTGTTGTCAACAATGCAGAAACAGAGGAATGGGAACTATACAATTTAAATGAAGATTTTAATGAGTTGAACAACCTCGCAAAAAAGAATCCGGAAAAATTGAATGAGCTGAAAGCAGTTTATGAAGCGGATGCAGTTAAATACAACATTTATCCTTTAATTGACAGAGAATATTTTTTTAAGAAAACCGGACAACAAACAAATAAACCATAATAATGAAAACGATAATAACTGCTGCACTATTGATGAGTTTGGCTTTTTCATCCTGTGTTCAGCGTTCCGATAAAGAAAACAATAAAGCAATAAACAGTGACAGTACCTATAAAGGCAGTATTGGGAAAACACTGGCCGATACCAAACAGGCTTGGCCGGCAAGAAAGAAGGCCCCTGCGGGTTCCCCCAATATCGTCTGGATATTATTGGATGATGTGGGATTTGGTGCGGTAAGTACCTTTGGAGGATTAATCGAAACTCCCAACCTGGATAAATTGGCCGATAATGGATTACGTTACACCAATGCACATACGCTTTCTATTTGTGCTCCTACACGGGCCTCTCTGCTCACAGGCCGTAATTCACATTCTGTGCACATGGGCTTATTTCCCGAAAATGCAATTGGTACACCGGGTTATGATTCAAACATTCCGTTTGAAAAAGGATTTATTTCTGAAATACTTCGTGAAAACGGATACAATACGTTTGCACTCGGTAAATGGCACATCACTCCTGTTGCCGACTTGACGCCGGCAGGTCCTTTTAACCGCTGGCCAACAGGCAGAGGCTTCGATCATTTTTATGGCTTCCCTTATCGCGGCAGTATTGACCAGGTTCATTCCCAATTGTATGAAGATACCCGCAGAATTGCCAAGGACAATGATGGTAAATATTTTAATGAATTGATCGCTAATAAAGCAATAGAATATATTGCTGAGCAAAAATCAATCGATCCTGAAAAACCTTTCTTTCTTTATTATGCTCCTGGTGCAGGACATGCACCACACCAGGTTAGGAAAGAATGGTCGGATAAATACAAAGGAAAATTTGACAAAGGGTGGGACAAATACAGAGAAGAAGTGTTGGCCAGACAAATCAATGCCGGCATTGTTCCCAAAGGAACAGTATTGCCTGAAAGAAATCCGGGTGTGAAAGCATGGGATTCGATTCCCTCTGCTGAACGAAAATTATACAGTCGCTTTATGGAAGTGTATGCCGGTTTTATTTCTGAAACAGATTATGAAATCGGACGCATCATCAATTATCTTGAAAGTATTGGTCAGCTTGAAAATACCTTGATTGCGGTTTCTATTGGTGATAATGGTGCCAGTAAGGAAGGAACGTTCGTGGGTTTTGTAAATGCATATGATCCTTCCTGGACAGAACAACAACGTCTTGCTAAAAATATAGAAGATCAGCATTTAATAGGTACTGAATTTTCAAAAGCCAATTATCCGCTTGGATGGTCTATGGCAGCAAACACTCCTTTTCGTCGCTGGAAAACAGATGCCAACAGCGAAGGTGGTTCGCGCAATCCTCTGATTTTATATTATCCGAAAGCAATTACAGATAGAGGTGGTATCCGCAATCAATACAGTCACATCATGGACATTTTACCAACAACCATTGAACTCGCCGGATTAAAAATTCCGGAATACATTAATGGGTTCAAGCAGGATTCGGTAGAAGGAATCAGTTTGGCTTACAGTGTTAACAATGCTACTGCCCCATCCAAACATACTGTTCAGTATTATGAAGTGCTGGGAAGCCGCTCCATTTATAAAGATGGCTGGAAAGCAGGAACATTACATAAAAAAGGAGAAGATTTTAGTACAGACACATGGGAACTCTACAACCTCAACGAAGATTATAATGAACGTGTGGATCTTGCACAAAAAAATCCGGAAAAGTTAAAAGAACTTCTGGAAGTGTTTGAACACGAAGCAAAGAAATATAATGTTTATCCTCTAAAAGATGGAACAGTACCAACATTCGGTCCTACACAATTTGACGGTAAAAAGCATATTGTGTTTTATCCCGGCCTAACGAGCCTTGTAGAACTAGCTGCTCCTAAACTAACCAACCGCTCATTTACCGTCACTGCTGATGTCGATATATCCGCAAAAGGATCACAAGGTGTTTTGTTTTCAACCGGTGGACGTGCAGGAGGAATCAGCCTGTTTGTTCAGAATAATAAATTGCATTTTGTTTATAATACAGGAGTTGAAAAATATACGGTGAATGCTGATCAGCCCATAGGAAATGGTAAACAATCGCTCAAACTGCAATTTGACTTTGAAGAGAAAAAACCTAACTCAGCTGCAACAGCTTCCTTGTATATAAATGACAAAAAGGTGGGGGAAGGAAAAGTGAACAGAACAGTCACCAGTATTTTTTCGCATGAAGGACTAAACATTGGACTGGATGATTTAACAACTGTTGCTGACAGCTATCAGGCCCCTTTTGCTTTTAATGGAAATTTAAATAAAGTTATTCTGGATATTCAATAAATTATTAAAAAATAAACACTAGTAACTAGCTCCCTCTACTGTTAGTTATTATTAGCGGGAACATAGGCTGATTGAAATCGACTCTCCCATCGTTTCGTTTGCCTATTTCCCGCTTTTCATTCTTGTTCAGGAAACTTTTGTATATTAGTAAACCTATTATTTAAAAGTATTCAGGCAATTTTATGAAAATTCAACTTCCCCATTTTTATCCTTTAATTTTTATTGGTTTTATAATTTTTAGCTGTAATCCTGCCGGAAACCGAATGGCTCCTCCACAAATAATTGACACCGTAAAATTTATATCCAGGGATACCATACCTCCTGGAGATACCATTATGAAAGCAGGGAAAGATGCCGATACAGTTTACAAACTTATTCTCTCCTTGCCGGAAGTTACCAAGAGAGCAAGATACATACAGGAGCAAACCAAAGGAGAACGGCACCTGGAAGTAATGATTGCCGAATCTCCGAAGGAACAGGAAAGAGATTACTATTGGATCAAGGCGGGTGAAGACAATGAACGTGTTTATGTCACACATTTTAATTTTTATGTATTTCCAAAAAACAATTGGGAAATAAAGTATTTTGATCCTGTAAAAAGTACTGTTATCAGTCTGGAAGAATGGAGAAAAGAGAATAAAACACACTGAAGCTCGTTAACTCCATACAACTCCGAAATACATTCGGACAATTAATTCTAAACCTGCAACCTGATGTTACAAAGTTGCTGCTGCTTCTATCCTCTCTGTTTATCTGAGTCTTCAGCCTATTTGTTTACTATAAATTCGGAAGCGGATTTTGTGTCTGCATTTTCAACAATAAAATAATTATCATTTGAAAATACCTGACAGGTCTTTTACGACAAAGTACCTGTCAGGCTCATGAATTAATTTTGAGTCATTAACTTGTTGGTTAGCATTTCACTCGTAGGAATTGGCCATATGTATTCTGTTTGTGACGGTTGTACAGGATTTACAGTTCCTTTACCAGGAATGGTCATTCCTAAACGAAGTAAATCAATGGATCTGAATCCTTCACCTAACAATTCGATTCTTCTTTCAGTCAATATTGTTTTAATTAATTCTTCCTGAGTGTCTATGGCATCAGCTGGAAATACGTAGGATGCATCGGAACGATGTCGAATCATTTTTAATAATTCCACCGCTTTAGACAACTCATTCGTTCTGGCTGCTGCTTCTGCATAGTTCAATATGGTTTCTGCATAACGTATTACAGGTACATAATCAATATAGGTAGCGCTATTGTATTTTTTCAAATAACTTCTGGTACCTTCAATAATAAAACTGGTTCTTCTGGCATCGGTTACCGGCCAATCCGTATTGGCAATGATACCTGTTGCATTTAAAGAATATTCTCCCCCGCCCGGAAGATTAATGTTGTAATAATAACCCAATTGATTCTGTGTTCCGGGCCCATCGTTCGTTGTCATTGGCAACGAAAATACCGATTCTGTTGTATTATACGTTGTAAACGG
>CAZMRM010000125.1:0-10083 GCA_964568515.1 uncultured Chitinophaga sp.
ATTTATATTTTATGATTTTTTTTGATTTGAAAGAGCCATTTGTTCAATATTTGGCAAAAGTGAGACAAGAAGGTAAACAAATCGGTTTCGTTCCAACCATGGGAGCATTGCATCAGGGACATATATCCCTTATCAACAGGGCAAAAGAAAGTTGTGATGTGGTTGTTTGCAGCATTTTCGTTAATCCCACCCAATTTAATAATCTTTCCGATCTCGAAAAATATCCGAGAACACAGGATACAGACAGAAGAATGCTGGAGAATGCCGGCTGCGATATACTGTTTGCACCAGAAATCGGGGAAATGTACACGGCAAAGGAACTGGAATTAAAAGCCAGGCATATTGAAGATAAAAGCTGGACGGAAGGCAAACCGGTTGATTTTGGAATACTGGATAAAGTAATGGAAGGGGCCCAACGACCAGGACACTTTAATGGTGTGGCTCAGGTGGTTAGTAAACTTTTTAAGATCGTTGAACCACACCGGGCTTTCTTTGGACAAAAAGATTTTCAGCAACTGGCCATCATTCGAAGCATGGTTAAACAGCTGGAATTGAACGTAGAAATCATTGCTTGCCCCATTTTGAGAGAAAAAGATGGATTGGCTATGAGTTCCAGGAATATAAGACTCACACCCCAACAACGAAAAATTGTTCCGGTGATTTCCAGAACCCTGTTTAAAATCAAAGAATTACAAGCAACCCATTCTCCCGAACAGCTAAAAGCTGTTGTAAACGGGCAAATTGCTGCATATCCTGAAATGAAGTTAGCCTATTTTGAAATTGTGGATGCTGAAACCCTGGAGCAGGTCATCCTGTTCAATCGTCATAAAAGTGCAGTTGCATGCATTGCCGTTGAATTAGACAGCCTTCGGTTGATCGACAATATTATCCTGTTCTGAAACCGATGATCTCTCTTTTATATCAGACACCTCAAAACTCAAAAACCTGTTCGGGATTGAATTTATTTCTTTAGTTTTGCACTTGTTATGCAAATAGAAGTTTTAAAATCGAAAATACATCGGGTAACGGTTACACAGGCAGATCTGGACTATATTGGAAGTGTGACCATCGATGAAGAATTAATGGAAGCAGCAAATCTTATTGAAAATGAGAAAGTTGATGTTTTTAACTACAATAACGGTGAGCGGTTTACTACCTATGTCATAAAGGGTGAACGGGGATCAAAGGTCATTTGCCTCAATGGACCAGCTTCACTTAAAGTAAATGTAGGACATGAAGTGATCATTGTTTCCTATGCACTAATGGATGTTGAAGCAGCGAAGACCCATAAGCCCACTGTTATTTTTCCGGATACCAAAACCAATACACTTCGTTAATTGAAAAAGCAAGCTGGCAATATCCTTAAAATTATTTTCTTCTTAGGATTGGGGTTGTTGTTTGTTTGGCTGGCAGTAAGAAATATAACAAAGGAAGAACAGGCAAATATTCAAATTGCTTTGGAACAAGCCAATTACCGGTGGATCTTCTTATCTTTTCTGGTAACTGCATTGAGTCACTATTTCAGAGCCATCCGGTGGAAAATTTTATTACTTCCTCTTGGATATTCCCCTAAAACAAGTAATTCCTTTTTCTCCATAATGGTTGGCTATCTGGCTAATCTGGCTTTGCCCCGGATAGGGGAAGTAACCCGGTGCGGAATGATGAACCAGTATGAAAAAGTTCCTTTTACAGAAGGGTTCGGAACTGTAATCGCCGAACGTGCATTGGATCTCCTGTGTCTGGTGCTCATTTTTTTTATTGCACTGATCATCGAATTTGATAAAATTTATGGCTTGGCCAACGAAATGGTTTTTACACCATTAGGGAATAAATTTTCAATACTGCTTGAAAAAAAGACGACATTGATAATTGTTTTTGTTTTGACCGTTCTGTTCATTTTTCTATTTTTCTATTTCAGAAAAAAATTGCAAAAAGCATTATCCTATAAGCTGAAAAAATTTGTGAACGGACTATGGCAGGGTCTATTAAGCATTAAAGATATTCAAAAACCTGTTTTATTCATCATTCAGACGGTAATGATCTGGGTAATGTATATCCTTCAGATCTATGTGTGTTTTTTTGCATTTGAGGGAACAAGTCAACTGAGCTTTGTTGTGGCCATGGTGCTGAATGTATTCGGAAGTGTTGCTATCATTTTAATTCCCGGTGGAACGGGCCTCTACCAAACGATCATTATTCAGGTGTTAACAGGTGTGTATTTTATTGAGAAAGGAAGTGCTTTTGCTTTTGCCTGGGCCGTTTGGAGTGCACAGATTGTTATTATCCTGATTTTGGGATTGATTTCTTTAATCCTGTTACCCCTGTTAAATAAAAAGAAACCTGCTATAAATCATCCACTAACTTAACAATTAAAACAGATGGCTGCTCATGTAGAAAAACCGACCGCGTTAAACATTGTTCAATCCAAAATATTTAAACAGACAGAATTGATCAGGACACTGGCCTGCGCGCGTTTTAAAAATAAAAAAATTGTATTTACAAACGGTTGTTTTGACATTCTTCATCGTGGCCATATCCATTACCTTTCCCAGGCATCCGACCTGGGAAGTTATTTTGTAATCGGAGTGAACAGCGATGCCTCTGTGAAGCGCCTGGGTAAGTCACCTGCACGCCCTTTACAGGATGAACAAACAAGAGCCCTTATACTGGCATCTTTACATTTTGTTGATGCAGTAATTATTTTTGACGAAGATACACCGGCAACACTCATTCAGCTAATTAAACCGGAAGTGCTTGTAAAAGGCGCCGATTATGATGTTGCAGAAACAGATAAAAAAAGTAAAAAATACATTGTAGGATCGGACGTAGTAAAATCATATGGTGGCAAAGTGGAAACAATAGCATATGTCGAGAACTTTTCAACTACCGCCATTGAGCAAAAAATAGCTGCCTGCGTCAAGGCTTCGGCGGACACATCCGTCAAGGCTTCGATGGACACGTCTGCTAATGCTTCTACAGAAAAGAAAGGATAACGATTGAAATGGCAAAAACCAAAACAACTTATTTCTGCCAGAATTGTGGCGCTCAGTCCGCAAGATGGATCGGAAGATGTCCTGCCTGTAACGAATGGAATACCTATGTAGAGGAAGTTGTTTCTAAAGGTGATGATGCAAAAATACCAGGGATAGCCGGTACTTCTACTCAAAGGGCTGCAAAACCTTTATTGGTGAATGAAATTAGTTTATCAGAGCAAAACAGATTGCCGGTTTACGATAAAGAATTGTCTCGTGTACTGGGGGGCGGACTTGTACCGGGTTCTCTCATCCTTTTTGGAGGAGAGCCGGGAATTGGAAAATCGACCCTCATGTTACAGGTGGCACTCAATATGAAAAACCTGAAGGTGCTTTATATTTCCGGTGAGGAAAGTGAACAGCAGATCCGGATGCGTGCCGAAAGAATCGGAATCAATAATCCGGGATGTTACATTCTTACAGAAACATCGACACAAAATATTTTCAAGCAGATCGAAATGCTGGAACCCGATTTATTAATTGTGGATTCTATTCAGACATTACACTCTGCACACATTGAATCTTCACCCGGAAGTGTTTCACAAATCCGCGAGTGTACCGCCGAACTTCTCCGTTATGCGAAAGAAAGCGGAACAGCCGTATTTCTGATCGGGCATATCACAAAAGATGGCAGCCTGGCAGGACCAAAAGTATTGGAACACATGGTGGATACCGTATTGCAGTTTGAAGGTGATCGTAATCATGTATACCGTTTGTTGCGTACTGCCAAAAACCGGTTTGGATCCACCAATGAGTTGGGAATTTATGAAATGCAGGGAAGTGGATTACGGGAAGTCAGCAATCCTTCCGAAATTTTAATTACTGCCAGGGAAGAACTCGTAAGTGGTGTTGCCATAGCTGCTACTATGGAAGGAATGAGGCCCATGCTTATTGAAACACAAGCTCTGGTGAGTAGTGCAGCCTATGGAACTCCTCAGCGTTCTTCCACCGGGTTTGACCTGCGCCGTTTATCCATGTTACTTGCTGTACTTGAAAAACGTTGTGGCTTTCGCCTGGGAGTTAAAGATGTATTCTTAAATATTGCAGGAGGAATTAAAGTAGAGGATCCCGGAATTGATTTGGCTCTTGTTTGTGCCGTACTATCCAGCAATGAAGATATGCCCATCTCTCCAAAAGTATGTTTTGCCGGTGAAGTAGGATTAAGCGGGGAAATACGACCCGTCAATCGAATTGATCAACGAATATCCGAAGCCGAAAAACTGGGTTTCGAACATATTTTTATTTCTAAGTATAATAAAAAGGGACTGGATCTTAAAAATTATCACATCAAAATTACCATGGTCGGTAAAATTGAAGAAGTGTTTAGCTTATTATTTGGATAAATGTAAATTTGAAATTTCATTTTAGCCTTACACATGCCTGAGAATACTGCTTCTTTTTTGTTGGATAAGAATACGTTGAAGCATCTGCGCATTCCATTCTCTTTTCATCTGATGCCCGTCTTTTTATTTGCATTGAGCCAGGCAACAACTGTTAACTGGACAAACGCGCTTTATACCTTCATCATTTTACACCTGTTCATTTATCCGGCCAGTAACGGTTATAATAGTTTTCAGGATAAGGATGAAACAAGCATTGGTGGACTTAAACATCCGCCCAAAGTAACAAAGAATTTATTTTATGTGACCCTTGTAATGGATGCAACGGGTATAATACTGTCTTTCATTGTTTCACTGCCTTTTGCTATTTGTGTACTCATCTATGTACTGGTATCCCGTGCTTACAGCTATCGGAAACTTCGTTTGAAAAAATATGCAGTCATCGGCTTTCTGACAGTATTTATTTTCCAGGGAGCCTTTACTTACTTTATGACTTCCTTAGGAATAATTACCAATAAGTGGGAACTTTTTTTTACAGAGCGCAATTTGCTCTGTATGGCCATTGCCAGCTTATTTATAGGAAGTGTCTATCCCTTGACACAAATTTATCAACACGAAACAGATAAAAAAGATGGAGTGATCACTTTGAGCTATAAACTGGGATATATGGGTACCTTCCTGTTTTCTGCTGTATTGTTTGCTTCAGCTACTGTTCTTTTATTTTATTATTTTAAACAGAAGCAACAGCTAATTTTGTTACTATTGTTCTTCGTTATCATGTCACCGGTTATTTTTCGCCTTTTATATTGGTACAATCATGTAAGAAAAAATAATTCGGCAGCAGATTTTGAGAACACCATGAAAATGAATTTCTGGGCCTCTTGCTGTATGAATCTCTATTTTTTAATTTTGATTTGTAATAATTTTTTGGCTTGGTTTTAACAGCTCATTTTCGTCAACGATGAATAAAAAAATATGAGTAGATTAATTTCAATAGGAACGGCAGTTCCACAACATCAAACAAAACAGGAAGTGATTTTGGATTTTATGCATGCCGCCTACTATGATGAAGTAGCATCCCGTAAACTAAATATACTGTTCAACAATAGCGGGATTGATCAGCGGTACTCTGTGTTACCCGATTTTGATAAAAGAAGAAAACAACATCTGTTCTTTAATGGTGTTCCCAGTACGGCCGATGTGGAGGATAAAATGGATGTGTTTAAGTTACTGGCGGTTCCATTGGCTATGGAAGCGGTTTCCGATGCATTTCAAAAAATTGGCAGAACAACCGGTGATTTTAAAATTACCCATTTGATTACTGTTTCCTGTACAGGATTGTATTCGCCTGGTCTGGATGCCATCCTGATGGAGGAGTTAAATTTACCGTCGGATATCTTTCATACAGCTGTTAATTTTATCGGTTGCAATGCTGCTTTTCATGCACTTAAAATCGCTGATCTCATTATCAAGTCGGATGTGCATGCACAAGTGCTGATTGTATGTGTTGAATTGTGTACAATTCATTTTCAACCTAAGAAAGATCACGATCATCTTTTATCCAATACTATTTTTGGTGATGGAGCGGCGGCTGTTTTAATGACTTCAGATGAGTCAGCGAACAAGAATAATTTTAAAGGCTTCAAAATGGAAGGTTCCTACTCGTTAGTTCTCCATGAAGGGAAAAAATTAATGGGTTGGAATATTTCAGCTGTCAATTTTGAAATGATCCTCAATTCAGGCATTCCTGATTTTATTGGAAAAGAAATTCAAACCATCGTTAACAAAATTTTTAAGCATTACCGCATCAATCGCGAATCGGTTACAAAATGGGCCATTCATCCGGGTGGCAAACGGATTTTAGATATCATCAGAAACGAATTGCAACTATCGGCGAGTGAGCTACAACATTCCTATACTGTTCTGAAAGAGTTCGGTAATATGTCGTCACCCACTATTTTGTTTGTGCTCGGGCAATTGTTCTCTCCGGGATCCGAAAACAATGAAACCATATTTTCTATGGGATTCGGTCCCGGGTTAAGTATAGAAACAGCCATGTTTGTCAATGCCGGCTAAATTTTCCCAACGCTCCTTTGAAAAGGAATTACTGGATGAACCCTATATTCCCAAAGCATTGCTGTTTCAAAATTTGCGGGAACTGGATGTGGTGAACAGAACGCTTGGTGGAAATTCTGTTTCCATTAAAGGAATAAAAAAATTGGTAAAAGATAAAACGAAGATCTATACCATTGCAGATATTGGTTGTGGTGGTGGGGATATTCTTATTCACATTGCCAGATGGGCAAGGAAGAACCATTTCCAGGTACAATTGATCGGTGTGGATATCAATACAGATGCTGTGGACTATGTAAAAGCGAATTCTGAAAAATATCCGGAGATCACCGCCATCGCCTGCACCTATCAGGATTTTTTTAAAAACGGCCATCAGGTTGATATTGTACACTGCTCTTTATTTTGCCATCATCTGAACGATGTGGAATTAACAGAACTGTTACGACAGGTGAAACAACATGCAGCAACCGGCTTTATTATAAATGATCTCCACCGCCATTGGTTTGCATATTACAGTATAAAATTTCTAACACGTTTATTAAACGGATCATCCCTTGTAAAAAATGATGCTCCTTTATCTGTTTTGAGAGGGTTCAAAAAGGCAGAATTGCAGGCATTTGTATCCGCTGCGGGAATAATGAATGCAAAAATAAAATGGAAATGGGCCTTTCGTTATCTTGTACTGTCAGGATCTTAATGATAAACTATTTTTTAGTACATGATAATTTCTAAAAGGCAATATAAATTATAAGTAAGAGGTGTGACCCTGCTATTTAAAAAAATGAAAACAAATTACCAGGTAGCGATTATAGGTGGGGGAGTAGGTGGATTGACGCTGGCCATTCAACTGGCAGACGCTGGCTATTCCTGTATTCTATTTGAAAAAAACACCTATCCCTTTCATAAGGTTTGCGGAGAATATGTTTCCATGGAATCCTGGAATTTCCTGGAACGTGTAGGATTGAATCTTTCAGAGTGGGATTTGCCGAGGATCAGCCGGTTACAGGTATCCTCTCCGTCGGGTAATCTTTTGACGCATCAGCTTGGCCTGGGTGGCTTCGGTATCAGCCGTTTCAAACTCGATCACGAGTTATCTCTGCTGGCAAAGCGTAAAGGTGTGTATGTACTGGAGGCTTGTAAAGTAACGGATTGTAAATGGGAAAATGAACAGTTTACCATAGAGAGTAATAAAGGAATATTTATTACACAGTTGTGTGTCGGTGCATGGGGAAAACACAGTAATATGGATACACGACTGCTCCGCTCCTTTACAAACCGGTTGAGAAGTGATAAAGAGAAAAGTTATGTTGGAGTAAAATACCATGCCCGGTTGCCGTTTCCCGATGATCTGATCGGGTTGCACAATTTTGAAAATGGATATTGCGGCATTTCAAAAGTTGAAAACGGGACCTGCTGCCTGTGTTATTTAACCGCATCAGAGAATTTGAAAAAATATGAAGGGGATATAAAGAAAATGGAAGCTGCCGTTGTGATGAACAATCCGATCCTGAACAGGTATTTTAAAACAGCTGAATTCTTATTGGAAGAGCCGGTTGTGATTTCGCAAGTGCGGATAGGATATAAAAATGCGGTTGAAAATAATGTACTGATGTTGGGAGATGCGGCGGGTAATATTGCTCCTTTGAGTGGAAACGGAATGAGTATGGCAATGCGGAGTTCATACATGCTCTATCAATTCATGGATGCTTATTTTAAAAAGAAAATCACCAGGCAGCAATTGGGCTCCAGGTACGGGTATTTCTGGAAATCGCAATTTAAAAGACGTGTACAATTTTCAAGCATGTTGCAGCAACTACTGAAAAATTCATCGTTAACGAATATTACGGTTGGTGTCTTAAAAAGAATTTCCTTTTTGAAGAATACGGTTGTAAAATCAACGCATGGGGATCCTTTTTAAAACACCAAAAAAGATGCAGATAAAATTTTATCTGCATCTCAACTAAAAAAGCAACATAGGAAAAAGAATTAATCTCTAAACGCCTTCTCTAGCCCCGCCATCGCTTTTCTAATTGTTTCTTCCTTTTTTACAAAGCAAGCTCTTAACAAGTGTTGTTCTCTTTTGTCGTCATAAAATGCCGATAAAGGGATCATAGAAACACCATGTTCTATGGCCAGTGATCTTGCCATTTCATTTTCCGTTTTATCGGAAATGGCAGAATAGTCAAGCAAGCAAAAGAAAGAGCCATCTATCGGCAATGCTTTAAATGCGGTTTTGGAAATAAGTTCCAGAAACAAGCTGCGCTGTGCATTGTATGCCGTATGGATTTTTTTATAATAATCCTGATTATTCAGCTGGTTTGCAATTGCCATTTGCAATGCAGCACTGCTACCGGAAAATACAGTAAACTGGTGTACTTTCAGAAAGGGTTGTATCAATGATTTTGGAGCAAGACAATAACCTATTCTCCAGCCGGTAACATGAAAAATCTTTCCAAGTGATGAGATCACAAAGCTACGACTGGCAAGTGATTCAAACTGGGAAATGCTGAGGTGCTTGTTCCCGTTGAACACTGCATGTTCATAAACTTCATCACTGATAAGGATGATGCCTGAGTCGGCAGTAATTTTTTCAAGTGCAGAAATATCTTCATAACTCAATGTTTTTCCTGTAGGATTATTGGGTGAATTAAGAATGATGGCTTTTGTTTTTTTATTGATACGTTTGCTGATCTCTTCCCATTTGAATTCAAAAGAAGGTGCTTCCAGCGTAATGGTAACAGGTATTCCACCATTCAGCTCAACAATAGGGCGATAACAATCAAAAGAAGGGTCAAAAATGATGACCTCGTCGCCGGGCTCTATAATGGATGACAGGGCAGTATGCAGTGCCTGTAAAGCCCCCGTGGTTATTACAATTTCAGAGTTAGGATCGTAACGTTTACCGGTGGTGTTGTATTTATAATCAGAAATAGCTTCTCTTAATGCCGGCACACCACTCATGGGAGCATATTGGTTAAACCCCTGCTTCGTGTATTGAGCAGCATCAACTAGAATTTGATCATTTTTTTGATAGTCGGGAAAGCCTTGTGCCAGATTTACTGCCTGGTGCTTTACAGATAAAGCACCCATTTCGGCGAAGATAGATGATTCGTATTTGGATAATTTGTCCGTTACCGGAACTTCACTAAAGCGTGTACTCGCTAATATTGTCATTTTAATTTTTAATTTTTCCAGTACAAATTTCTGAAATAATAAATTAAAATGTTGTGAAAATGTTGTTTTGTAGAAAAATATTCTTTATTTTTGACTTTTAATAGACTAAAAAACTTTTTATATTCATTTATATCTATAAAATCAGCATTTTTAACTATGATACTCGATAAAACAGACAAATATATACTAAAATTATTACAAGGCAACTCCCAGGTAACAGTTAAAGAAATTTCTGTTCAAACCGGATTATCCACGACCCCTGTTTTTGAACGCATCAAGCGTTTGGAAAAAAATGGTTTTATTAAAAAATATGTGGCGCTGCTCGATCGGGAAAAAGTGGATAAGGGGTTAATGGCTTTTTGCAGCATTGTTTTAAAAGATCACTCGAAAGAAGCATTCAAACGTTTTGAAACGGATATTGCAAAGCTTCCGGAAATTGTGGAATGTTTTAAGATTGCAGGGAG
>CAZMRM010000126.1:0-1914 GCA_964568515.1 uncultured Chitinophaga sp.
TTTAAAATCACCGCCTTTTGCAATACCCACCACTAAAACAGAAAAGATCAAAGGCGCAATGATCATTTTAATCAATCGCATGAAGATATCGCTCAATAAATGCAAGTGCACCGCAACATCTTTCCATAAGTAGCCAACAACTATTCCCAGGATCATTCCTGAAAATATCTGAACAATTAAACTGGGTTTTTTAAATTTCATTTCATTTGCCGCAAAGCCATTTCATTTAGCTTACTTCCTGCTGAAGTTAAGAAAAAATAAAAGTACGGAAAAGGTTGAAACAACATCCGTCTTTTTGATGGCTGTTTTAATAATAATAAACATTCATGAAATGTCTACAGAAGTGAAATGAGGAAATCAGGAAATAAACCAAGTGCGATAGTAGCAATAGCTGCAATAGCAAGTAAAATGGATTGATTGATCTCTATTTCCATTTTATCTTTACTACCCTCCTTAAAATACATGGCAATGATTATTCTGAAATAATAATAAACACCGATCAAAGAAGCGATAATGGCAATAAGTACAAGTCCCACATTTCCTGCTTGAAAAGCAGCAGTAAAAATATAATACTTCGCAAAAAATCCTGCAGTTGGTGGTATACCCGCCAATGATAATAAGGAAACAGTCATCATTAACGCCAAAAAAGGATTTGATTTTCCTAAACCATTAAATGCGTCTACAACGTCTGTTTCCTTTGCACGGTCAACGATTGAGATGACACAAAATGCTGCAAGTGAGGCAATGGAATAAGCAGTAGCATATGTAAGAATAGCGCTATTCGAGAAACTATTGCCGGCCAGTAAACCCAATAGCATGTACCCTGCGTGAGCAATACTGGAATATGCCAACATCCGTTTTGCACTTGTTTGAGCAACTGCAGTAACATTTCCGGTTAATAAAGTTAATGCAGCAATTACCCAAAGAATGCATTGCCATGTGCTTCCAACACTCATGAAGGATGTTGTAAATAGTCTTAAAAAAGCTGCAAATGCAGCAGTTTTAACTATAGTAGACATAAAAGCCGTGATCGGTGTAGGAGCACCCTGATACACATCCGGAGCCCAGAAATGAAAGGGAACTGCTGAAACTTTAAATGAAAGTCCAACCAGCATTAACAAAACACCGGCATAAAAAAGTGAAGGAATGGTGGTGGAATGATTTGCAATTTTTACTGCAATTTCCGTTAAATCAAATGAACCTGTTGCACCATAAATCAGTACAATACCAAACAGTAAGAATCCTGTTGCAAAAGCACCCATAATAAGATATTTGAATGCGGCTTCATTTGAAAGTACATCTTCTTTTTTACTACCTGCCAATACATACATGGGTATAGAAAGAATTTCAATCCCCAGAAAGAGCATAGCCATATTGGTATAGGATACCATGATGACTGCCCCTGCCAAAGCAAAAATCAAGAGGGAATAATGGTCTGTCTTACTGGTTTCCTCTTTGAAAAAATCTTTCGACATTAAAAACCAGAGAAATGCTATAAGTAACAGGGCGCCTGTAAATGCAACAGCAAAATTATCGAAACGCATCATATTAAAATAAAGGAGATTGCT
This sequence comes from uncultured Chitinophaga sp., assembly GCA_964568515.1. Classification (GTDB taxonomy): domain Bacteria; phylum Bacteroidota; class Bacteroidia; order 2-12-FULL-35-15; family 2-12-FULL-35-15; genus 2-12-FULL-35-15. The sequence goes on from CAZMRM010000126.1 coordinate 1,569, forward strand.
GTTCCAATCCAATGCATTCAAAATAAAAATGGTTGCAATACCAAATAAAACAAAAGGATACAATACTCTTTTGAAACTGAAAATTTCAGCCAACAATGTAATTACACCTAAAGAAGAAAGTAAGATCAATGCTTTCATATGTTCATTTTTGCTACTTACAGATGATGCTGTAAGGCTGTCTTTTTACTTAATTAAATTCTATTTTCCCATTAATGCCCTTACGGAATTCACCAACTGCACCACAGAAGGTTCTGAAATATCCAATAACGGTTTTGGATAAACTCCAAACACGATAACCGCTGCACAAATAATATATAAGGTTGCTTTTTCGCTTCCTGTTAATGGA